>JAYWCV010000145.1:0-6130 GCA_043780275.1 Chitinophagaceae bacterium | reverse complement strand
CATCGCTGGAGCCACCACATCAACTATTTCTGGAACCGTCATATCATTCATCATAGCAGTGAAGAATTTAACCTGGCCTGTGCCTTGCGTCAAAGTATTTCATCCTTTGTAAGTCTATTTACATTTTTATTATTACCTGCTGCCCTTTTAGGTGTTCCATTGCAGGTAATCGCCATACTTGCCCCTTTGCATTTATTTGCACAGTTCTGGTATCATACAAGGCTTATCGGTAAAATGGGGATCCTGGAAAAAATCATTGTAACTCCCTCACATCACCGGGTGCATCATGCCATCAATAAAGAATACCTCGATAAAAACCTTTCGCAAATATTTATTTTCTGGGATAAATTATTCGGAACTTTTCAGGAAGAGCTGGATGAAGTACCCTGCGTTTATGGAATTACCAGGCCGGTAAGTACATGGAACCCCATCAAGATCAATTTTCAGCACATGTGGTTGCTGATCAAAGATGCATGGAGAGCAAATAGTGTGTGGGATAAAATGCGTATCTGGTTTATGCCTACCGGATGGCGTCCGGCAGATGTGGAAAAAAAATATCCGGTATTCAAAATTGACAACCCCTATGATTTTGAAAAATACGATCCCAAATATTCAAAAGGAATGCTGGTATGGTCATTGACACAGATGGTTCTATTGTTGGGTTTTATCAGTTACCTGTTTGGAAATATTGCAGAAATAGGAAGTCCGGGTATGTTTATTTACGGAGCTTTTGTATTCCTTTTTGTTTACGCATATACTGAATTAATGGACCGCAACCCGAATGCTCTTTTATGGGAATCGTTGAAAAGTATTTTTGGCATAGCTCTCCTTTATTATCTGGGAGATTGGTTTGGAGCAAACCAGTTTATACCCTGGATAAATTATGTATTGTTTGCATATTTCATCCTTTCAATAGCGGTAGTTGGTTATTTTGTTTTGGTAGAATTTAAAAATGATGAACAGCAGGTATCGATGAGTTTATCTTAAATTTTTATTTAGAGGCAATATAGCGATCAACCATTTCTTCAAGCAACTTCAAGGTAAGCGTACCCCTTGAAAGAATAAGATCATGAAACTCCCGTATATCAAACTTATCTTTTAGTTTTTCTTCAGCTCTTTTTCTCAACTCTTTAATTTTTAATTCGCCGATCTTATAAGCCAACGCCTGCCCCGGCCATGAAATATAACGGTTAATTTCTGTATTCACTTCGTGTAATGATAAAGCAGTATTCTCAGAAAGATATGCTACAGACTGTTCTCTACTCCAACCTTTAGCATGAAGACCTACATCTATTACTAACCTGCAGGCACGCCACATTTCATAGGTCAGTTTCCCAAAACGAGAATACGGATCTTTATAAAAACCCATCTCCGTGCCCAGGTATTCACAATACAAACCCCAGCCCTCACCGAAGGCATTCACGTATAAATCTTTTCTGAATTGTGGCAGGCTGTCTAATTCCTGTGTTAATGCAAACTGCAAATGATGACCGGGCATTGCTTCATGGATGGTTAATGCTTCAAGTGTATACAAGGGTCGACTTTTAAGATCGTAAGTGTTTACCAAATAATGACCAGCCCTCTTGCTTTTTATAGATGCTTCCATATATCTGCCTGCTGTGTAAGTAGGCGCAAGATGAGCAGGGACAGGCTCTACACCGTAAGGCTGTCGTGGAAGTTTTCCAAAGAACTGTGGTAATTTTCCATCGGCTTTCTTTGCTATATAAGAAGCTTCCTTCATTAATTGCTCTTCCGTTGTGGCATAAAATTTCGGATCAGTTCGCAGGTATTCAATGAACTCCTTCAGGTTGCCATTGAATTTCACTTCCTTAATCACTTCAAGCATTTCTTTTTTTATTCTTGCCACTTCTGTCAACCCCAGTTGATAAATTTTATCATACGAATCATTCGTTGTCGTATAATGATGAACCAGTTCTTTATAATAATCCAACCCATCTGGAAAATTGGAGACACCGATTGTTGTTCTTGTTTGGGGAAAATATTCTTTGTCGAAAAAAACTTTTATGTTTTTGAAACCTTCAACGGCAAACTTCAAAATTGAATTCTTACCCTCGTCAGAAATCTTTTTCCATTCATCATCGCCAACTCCAATAGGTCTGTTTAAAAACGGCTTCCAGAAAACACTTTTTTCTGCATCATTGACTATATGTAGTGCATAAGTCTTATCATAGTTATTTAAAATAATCCTAGGTTGACTAATCCCCAATTTCAACCCAGTCCGCATTAAAGCAAGATTCTCATCCACAAACCTTGGAATATCTTTTAACTCCTTAATATATTCTTCAAATTCTTTTTTTGACGATAAAATTCTTGAACCCATTTTTGCAAGTCTTGTATGGAATCCTTCATCGGCAAGTATCGGGTTTAGATAAGCCCTGTATCGATAACTATAAATACCATCTTCAATACTGTATTGCAGCAGTTCAAGATTTATTTTTTCATCAAAAGAAAAATCGGTCTTATCAATATGCTCGATTTCACTGTTGATCGAATCATAAAAACTATACCGTCTTAAAAAATCTGCTTCTGAGTTAGACCCAAGCGAATGACCCAATACACTGTCACGTTTACCCTCAAGGTTTTGAAAACTTATGATAGCTTTGAAAAGTGTTTCGATGTTGCTTGATTTTGATGACTTCTCTGTTTGTGCAAAAACTTTGAAAATTAAAAAAAAGAATATCAGAAAAAGTCCGGTAGATTTTATCATGAATTTATTTTTTCTTTGGTTTGCAGGTTATTAACGGTTCGCAATATATTCAAAGTATTTTCATCCTTCAATTCATCCGGTAATAAATCATTGCTCCAGTTCTGAAAGCAAAGAGGTCGAGCAAATCTTTTAATAGCATCGGCGCCAACAGAAGTAAATCTTGAATCGGTTGTTGCAGGAAATGGTCCTCCGTGATGCATGCTTAAACAAACTTCTACCCCGGTTGGTACATTGTTGAGTATAAATCTTCCGCAAATATTTTTAACCGCTTCAATAAGCTCATCATTTTCTTTCATGTCATTTTCTGTTGCCATGAAGGTTGAGGTCAATTGACCCTCCATGTTTTTTGCAACAGCTATCATTTCATTCATGTCTTTACATCGGATAATTATAGAATAAGGACCAAATACTTCCTGATGCAAAACCGGATTATTTAAAAATGCCTGTCCGGTAGTGGTGGCAATGGTTGGCAACCCTTCGTTTTCTTTTACATCCGTATCTGATTCTGCAACCAGGTGCACATCTTCCTGCAGCAAAGCGTTGCTCTTATTATTTTTGTAAGCATTCACAATGCCCGCATGCAACATGGGAGCAGGGTTTATTTTTTTTATTGCTTTACCTAAATCATGAATAAAAATCTGCAATGCTTCACTTTCGATTCCAATAATTATTCCGGGGTTGGTACAAAACTGACCTACACCCAATGTAATGGAACCTGCATAAAGATTTGCAATTTCTGCAGCAGAAGTTTTTAATTTTTCAGGCATTAAAAATACCGGATTGATGCTTCCCATTTCTGCAAAAACCGGAATGGGTACTTTGCGTTGATTTGCCCAATCGAATAATTGTTTTCCTCCGGTAAATGAACCAGTGAAACCAACCGCTTTTGTATGTGGATGCATGACCAATGCGTTGCCAACTTCGAAGCTTGCTCCATAAACATGCGCAAAAATTCCTTTTGGCATATTGCATTTATCTGCGGCCATTAAAATGGCTTTCGCTACTATCTCAGATGTTTCTGCATGTGCAGGATGTGCTTTTACTATAACGGGACAGCCGGCTGCCAATGCACAAGCGGTATCGCCACCGGCGGTTGAATAAGCAAAAGGAAAATTGCTTGCCCCAAAAACAACCACCGGACCCAGTGGAATCAGCATTTTACGGATATCGGGTTTTGGAGGAGTCTTGTCGGATATAGCTGTATCAATCCTTGCTTCCAGCCAGTCTCCTTTTTCACAGGCTTCGGCATAACTGTTTAACTGAAAAATAGTTCTTCCTTTTTCATTTCTTAATCTTGTTTCGGGCAAATTGGTTTCAAGCATCGCTGTTTGAATCAACGCATCACTGCAATTTTCCAATTCAGTAGCGATGGCTTTCATAAATGCAGCCCGTTTTTTCAAACTCATTTTGCGATAGTCATGAAATGCATTCCATGCCTCTTGCATCACGGCATCAATTTCTTCAACACTAAAATCTTTATAACTCATAATTCGTAATTATCAATTCAAAATTTATCATTCCGACTGGCATCAGCCGGGCGGGCATCATTCAAAACGGCCTTGTAGCAATTCCATCATTAATAATTTTTAAAATGTCGTCCCTTTCTTGTCCAACCAGAGCCAACCGTGGAGCCCTCACATATTCGCTACCCAAACCAACCTGTGCTTCGGCCAGTTTTATATACTGCACCAGTTTTGGATGAATATCCAACTCAAGAATTGGCATGAACCAACGGTAAATTTTTGTGGCTTCTGCAATCTTTCCGGCTTTTACCAGGTTATAAATTGTAACCGTTTCTTTTGGAAAAGCACAAACCAAACCAGCTATCCAGCCATCGGCACCCAGGCAGAGTTCTTCCATGGCCACTGTATCCACACCACAAAGAATTTTTATCCGGTCACCAAAACGGTTTTTCAATCTTGTAACATTCGTTACATCCCTTGTAGATTCTTTTACTGCCTGAATATTTTTACAGGCAATCAATTCATCAAACATATCCAATGTCACTTCAATTTTATAATCTACCGGGTTATTGTAAATCATAATGGGCAGGCCGGTTGAATCGGCAATGGTTTTAAAATAAGTTACCGTTTCCCGATGATCCGATTTATACCGCATAGGGGGCAGTAGCATCAATCCGTTTGCACCCCATTCCATGGCAAGCTTTGTTTGGCTCAATGCCTCACGGGTACTACCTTCTGCGATATTCAACACAATCGGAATTTTATTATTTATCTTTTCTACGGCGAACTTTACCAGCCTTTCTTTTTCGCCGGTTGTCAATACACAGGCTTCGCCCAATGATCCTCCCAAAATAATTCCATGAACTCCGGCATCCATTTGTGCATATAAATTTTTCTCAAAAAGAAGAAGGTCCAATTCATCATCTGCTGTAAATTTTGTAGTGAGTGCCGGGAAAACTCCTTTCCATTCAAATGTCATAAAATAGATTTCTTTAAATGTAGTGATAACTGAAATAAAAAATCAAATTATGATATCCAGGTTTATTTGTAAAAAAAACTGGTCTGTAGAAGACAAACACGTCGAGTAGGCAAGGGCATTTCAGCCCAAGCCGCTCCAAGAACCGTACGTGAAGCTCTCACTTCATACGGCTCGTATTATCCAATCATGCTTTTATCCCAAGTTTCCAGTGATAGAACAAGGCTGGGTTCTCCGCTTGTACCAATTGATACTTTTTGTACAATCTGCCCTTGCCCTGTACCTTATAGGTTTGCTTTATCTATCTCCGGACCAGCCCGTTCAGATAATAAAATACACCTTTCTCTTTATAGCTGTTAAATCTTGTCTAGTAATTTATTCAGCCCCATATTTTGGGGTTTAGTTTTGCGGCAAACCAGTCTAACGTTTGTGTGCTCCATTGTGGCCACAACACCTCTTTGATCTTGCTCCTGATACTCGTTTTGGCTGCATTGCAAATAGCTGCGCTAAATACCAACAGCCGTATCCCCTCGCCAAACTTGCTCTTAATGGTCCTCGGTTGAAAACTAAAGCTCAAAAAGGTAAAGCTTTCATTATCATGCCTTCCATAGCGTTGATAGTTCTTGCAGAACACAATCTTGATCTTATCGGGATGCAATGTCAATCCAAGCCCCTCCATCCTTTACCGTAGCCACCCCAGCATTTGTTCGGCCTGTTCCTTGCTGTTGCAATGGATGACGATATCATCGGCGTAACGTTCAAAAGGACAATGGGGATGCGTTGCATCCATCCAGCTGTCAAAGACCTATTTAAGGTACAAATCTTCTGCTGCTTTACAGCAAGCTTCTTTAAAAATAATTTTGACCAGATAACCGAGACCCTTCGCTCCATCCCCATTACAGAAATTTCACCACTACTATGGCCTCGTCCGACGCTCCCTGTTCCTCCTCCCAGCTTGGCCGG
>JAYWCV010000144.1:0-7371 GCA_043780275.1 Chitinophagaceae bacterium | reverse complement strand
GGCTTCAAAATCGGTAGGCTTTAACGGCTTGTCTAACGTAACCGAGTAAATCTTTTTTACTTCATTACTTGGGTGTGTTAGTTTTTGTGAAAGTTCACCATCATTGGTGATCAGCAGTACACCGGAAGTGTTTCTATCCAATCGTCCAACCGGATAAACCCGTTCTCCGGATGCTTTTTTTATTAAATCTAAAACGGTCTTTCTTCCTTGCGGATCATCCGTTGTCGTGATATAATCTTTTGGTTTGTTTAGTAAAATATAGACCAGTTCCAGCGAAATGAATATTCTTTTTCCATTAACCGTGATCTCATCTTTTTCCGTTACTTTAAATCCCGGTTCTATGACCACTTCACCATTCACTTTTACGTTGCCCTGTTTAACCAATTCGGCTGCCTCACGTCGACCTGAAATACCTGAATGTGCAATGAATTTATTCAGAGGCATATCCTCTTTACTGATAATTCGGGTAGTTAATGCTGTTTTTGGAGTTACCTGTTTCTGATTAATTTTTGCCAGGTAAGCAGCTTGTTTTTCTGCTTTTATTTTTTCGAAATATTCGTTTTTGAGTTTCCGGTCTTCCTTTTTTTTCTGGCGGAATTCTTCTTTAATAACACTGTTTTTCTTCTTGGGAAAGAACTTTTGGAAGTTGTCGGTTCGCTTTTTCATGATAATTCTATTTACTGTTTTCCAACAGGAATGATCGGCAAAGATAGGGATAAAAAAACCGGGGATGAAAGCAAGCCCGGTAATTGGGTTAAAGCAATTTTGATGTGCCGGGATTCATAACTCCACCTTTTAAGGTGGAGCTTCGAAATGCTCCAATACCCTGCGACTTTAGCCTTGATTTGTAAAGCTATATTTTTTAATGAACTCTTCATATTCCTGTATGAAGGTTACTTTTTTATGATGCTTTTCTTGCCCGTCAATCTATGCCCTTACTTTATCTAATACCGATTCGCTTACCGATACAGCAAAATATTCATCTGCCCATTCAAACCTTGATTTAGTCGGTTGTTGCTCGTTGATCCAATGCGCAGATTCTCCTTTCAGGAGTTGCAATGTTTTAGCAATAGTTATATCAGCGTTTAGTGCAAATAAGCAATGCAAATGTTCTGTATGCCCATTCAACCTGTCAATAAAGATTTGTTTTTTTGTTCATTTTCTTTGATAGGAGAAAGTACTTGCTGCCTGACCGCTTTTGTTAGAAAAGGGTAGTGGCTCTTGGTGCCCCAAACTGCGTGAATCAGTACTTTTACAAAAGACATATTAATTTGTTTTCAGGGCTAAAGCCCAATATTGTTGGTCTATGATCTTCTCCGCCTTAAAAGGCGGAGTTACCTATGTTATTGATGTTGGCCATTTTCAAGAGCGGAGTTCATGTTCAAATTAGCCGAACTCAAAACTAAAATTTTTTAATCGGGCAAATCAAAATTATTTTATCCCCGGTAATTGATCAATAGTCAATGGTTCTTTAAACGATGGGATTAAAAAAAAGCTTTTATCCGGGTTGATAAAAGCTTTTTGAAAGGGGAAAACTCATTTTATTTTTTATTGGCTAACTGTCCACAGGCAGCATCAATATCTTTCCCGCGGCTTTTTCGTAATCGGGCATTCACCCGGTTTTTGCTCAGATGGCTCATAAATGCTTCCACTTTATCATCATCCGGTTTACGGTAGCGGGCATTATCAATCGGGTTGTATTCAATCAGGTTCACTAGGTCGGCGGGAACTTTCCGATACAATTTTATCAGGTCTTCTGCATCGTCAATGCTATCGTTGAAATCATTGAACAATATATATTCGAAGGTGATTTCGTTTTTGGTTTGTTTGTAGAAATGATTCAAAGCATCTACCAAAGACTGAATATCGTTGCTGTCATTAATCGGCATAATCTCGTGTCTTTTCCGGTCGGTAGCTGCATGCAAAGAAAGAGCCAGTTTGAACTTCACTTTATCGTCTCCCAATTGTCTGATTTGTTTCGCTACGCCTGCTGTAGAAACCGTTATTCTTTTCGGGCTCATACCCATTCCATCCGAAGAGGAGATTCGTTCAATGGATTTTAATACATGCCGGTAATTCATCAATGGTTCGCCCATACCCATGAAAACGATATTGGTAATTTTTCTGTTAAATGTTTTTTCGCATTGTTGATTGATCAAAACAACCTGGTCAACGATTTCATCAAAAGTGAGGTTACGTTTGCGGTCCATATAACCCGTTGCGCAGAATTTACAACTTAAGGAACAGCCAATTTGTGAAGAAACACAAACCGTATTTCTTTTTTCGGTAGGAATTAAAACGCCTTCTACAAAGTGTCCGTCAAAAGTTTTGAAACGGGTTTTTATAGTGCCATCTTCACTGTTTTGTACAGCATCTATCTTCAATGCAGTTATGATAAACTCCTCATTCAATGTCTGACGCAGCTCTTTGCTTAAATTGGTCATGGCTTCGAACGAATGGGCATGTTTTAACCAAAGCCATTCGTAAACCTGTTTTGCCCTGAATTTTTTTTCTCCTAGTTTTTCAAAATAAGTTTCAATTTCCTGCAAACTCAGGTGTCTTATATTCTTAGCTTCTTTCATCATTAGCCGGCAAAGATATGTAATGATATGCCGAATAGTATTTAAGGAGTTTATATTTGTGATCATGTATTTATAACTCATGTTCGATTCAGTGCTGATTTCGTAGAGTTATTCATTCATTTGTAAAAGACAAATAATAAAAAATTAATTTATGAGAACAGTATATGTAGTGGATGTAGTAAGAACAGCTGTTGGTAAATATGGAGGTTCCCTGAGTACAATAAGGCCAGATGATATGTTGGCACATACCATAAAATCTTTGATAAACAGAAACCCTTCAGTTGATACCAATCAAATAGAAGAAGTGATTGCCGGTGCTGCAAATCAGGCAGGAGAAGATAACCGAAATGTGGCAAGAATGGCTTCATTACTTGCAGGATTACCGGTTACTGTAGCTGGCAATACGGTCAACCGTTTGTGTGCGTCAGGCTTGCAGGCTATTATGGATGGGGCCAGGCAAATTATGTGTGGTGATGCGGAAATGATTATTGCCTGTGGGGTGGAAAGCATGACCAGGGCACCTTTTGTCATGGGCAAATCAGAAGCGGCTTTTGGCAGAACTCCAGAAATATTTGATACTACATTGGGTTGGCGTTTTGTAAACAAAAAACTGGCCGACATGTACTATCCATTTGGTATGGGCGAAACGGCGGAAAACGTTGCCCGGCAATGGAATATCAGCCGGGAAAAGCAGGATGAATTTGCATTTAATTCGCAACAAAAATATTTTGCGGCATTGAAGGAAGGAAAATGGGCCGACGAGATTGTTGGAATGGAAGTGTTCTTAAATAAAAAAGACAAAATGTTTTTTGAAGTGGATGAGCATCCCCGTGAAAGTTCCTTTGAAAAGCTTGCTTCATTAAAACCGGCTTTTGCAAAAGAAGGTACAGTAACTGCCGCTAATTCTTCCGGTATCAATGACGGTGCAGCAGCGATGTTATTGGTGAGTGAGGATGCGTTGAAAAAATATGGCTTGGCTCCAATGGCAAAAATAAGATCGATGGCGGTAGCCGGAGTAGATCCTTCCATCATGGGTATAGGTCCTGTGCCTGCAACAAAAAAAGCGTTACAAAGAGCCGGATTGAATATCGCCGAACTGGATTTAATTGAATTGAATGAAGCATTCGCTTCGCAATCCATTGCTTGCATGAATGACCTGGGATTGGATAGTTCTAAAGTAAATGTAAATGGAGGATCTATCGCCATTGGACATCCGCTGGGATGCAGTGGTATCCGCATTTCTGCCACTCTTCTACATGAAATGAAAAGACGTAAATCTAAAATTGGGTTGGCCACTATGTGTGTCGGTGTTGGACAAGGTGCTTCTATTATTTATGAACGTATATAAATGTTTTTTAATGACAAGGTGCACTGTCATTAAAATTGAATTAAAAAAAATATTATAAGCAGCAAAAATTAACTTTTATATCTCTTTGTTAGTGTATATTGCGCCTCGCTTAAAACTAAGTGCATCATTTTATTTAAAACAAAACACACGCAAATGAGAAAATTGCTATTATTAAGTTTTGCCTCTTTGTTCTTTGTAGGACAATTGCTGGCACAAAAAACCATAACCGGTAAGGTAACTGATGAGAAAGGAGATCCTGTTTCAAATGTTTCCGTTACTGTAAAAGGTACTGCAACCGGAACAACGACTTTGGGAAGTGGTGCTTTTTCTATTTCTGTTCCTGCTAACGCAAAAATATTAGTATTTTCTTCTGTAGGATTAACAACGGAGGAAAGAACTATTGGAACAGCTAATAATATTAACCTGGCAATGAAGTCGGCTGATAAAGCTTTAGAGGAAGTGATTATTACCGGTTATAGCCGGGAGAAAAAATCTCAGTTTACAGGTGCCGCAACAGTGATTTCTGCAAAAGCGTTTGAAATGGTACCTGTTGGTGCTTTTGACCAAACATTACAAGGAAGAGCTCCGGGTGTTTTGGTCAATTCAGGATCAGGTCAGCCCGGATCAAGTGCAAGTATAACAATAAGAGGGGTTCAGTCTATACAGGGAGCTGGTGCACAACCTTTATATGTTTTGGATGGTGTTCCCATACCTGCATTCGATATGCAGACCATTAACGCCAATGATTTTGAATCTATAACAATTTTAAAAGATGCCGGTGCTGCTGCATTATATGGTGCAAGAGGTGGTACGGGTGTTATTGTTTTAACGTCTAAAAAAGGTAAAGCAGGTCCTACTAATTTTAAATACAGCAGCCAGTTTGGATTTACACAAGCTCCGAATGCATCCAATTTTGATATGATGAATACCAAGGAGATTATGGAATTGGAAAGAAGATATAAATTGGTAAATAACCCAGGTTGGCAATATTCAAAAGAAAACCCTGCATATGCTACACTACCGGTAACAGCTGCACCTTTTGTTGCTTCTCAGCAGCGGAATGATTTTTTAATAGACAGTATCGGCAATATCAATACCGATTATGCTAAAATACTTTTCAGACAAGGCTTGTCTAAAACACATGAACTGAATATGAGTGGAGGACTTGATAAAACAAACTATTTCATCTCTGCTTCATACTTTGATCAACAAGGAACTGATTTGTTTTCTGCGCTGAAAAGATATACAACTCGTTTTAATTTGTCACATACTTCAAATAAAGTAAGTGTGCAGTTAAATACAACAATGGGTTATTCAAAAACTACATTTTCTGAAGGTGAGTGGTTAGGAAACTCTGCAAGAAATTCTTTCCAGATGGTTTGGAGAGCCAAGCCTTATGAAAATCCATACAATCAGAACACTGGAGCTTTGATCTTTGGTGCTAGTAATACATTGGCTTTAAAACAAATTGGTAATGTAATAGAAGGCATGAATAATACTGTTTTAACGCAAGATCAGATTAAAATTAATACAGGACTTACAGTTGGGTATCAATTATTCCCAAGCATTAGAATTCAGAATAGATTTGGTTTTGATGTTTCTAATGACAGATGGCAAAGAAATGTTAACGCTAATTCCTTTATTGGAAGTTTGCAAACCTTTAATTCTGGATACAATGCAGAAGCAAATAGAATAAATCTAAACCTGATCAATACATCCAGTATTGTATTTGCAAAGAAATATAATAATATACATGATGTAGAAATTGGCGGTTATTTTGAGGCTGTTCGTGGTTATCAGAAAGCATTAGGATTTGCTATGTGGAACCTTGATCCAAGACTTTCACTAACCGGTCAGGGAGCAGGAAGTTTAACAACAGCAACAACTACCAATGCACAAAATGCATCCAGTGCTAAATCAGGATATGGTATTCGTTCATTTTTTGCAACATCCAGATATACCTATAATAATAAATATACGGTTACTGGTAATATCAGAAGAGATGGAACTTCAAGAATTCTAAATGAAGCCAATAAAGAAATTACTACTTGGTCTGCCGGTGCTATATGGGATTTGAATCGGGAGAACTTCATGAAATCGCAGAACATATTTTCGGATGCGAAACTGAGAGTTTCTTATGGTGAAGTACCTAATATTGGATCTATTGCTACTGGGGGATATGGAGTTACTGGTGGGTTGGTTTCAGCAACCAATTTTCTTGGACCTCAGTTAGCTTCTTATGGAACTACTACCGGATTTGTAGGTTCTGGAGTTACGGGCTTAGTTCCTACAACTGCCGGAAATCCAAATTTGAAAATTGAAACAATTGAGAAATTAAATATTGGATTAGACCTTTCTGCCTGGAGAAACAGGGCAAAATTGAATATAGATGTGTACAGCAATAAAACAGTAGATCTTTTTGTAAGTCAGCCATTACCTTCTACTGCCGGTTTCGGAACTGGTTCTTTACCCATCAATGCTGGTACCATGACGAATAAAGGAATTGAACTTACTTTAAATATTGATTTGATTCAAACCAAATTATTTGACTTATCAATCGGGGGTAATCATTCAATTAACAAAAACATGATTGTTGATCTGGGTACGGTAAGTGAGTATCAAACGGGTACTTCTATTATCAGAAAAGGATTATCATTCGGTTCACATTATGCACAAAATTATTTAGGTGTTGATCCTGCAACCGGAAGACCGGTTTATGAAAAATTAGATGGAAGTATGACTACAGATGTTGGTCAGGCAGGGTTATTTGCCAAATTCGGAACTTATTTGCCAAAACATATTGGGGGATTTAATACTGACATTCGAATAGGAAATATTACCGTGAGTGCTTTATTTTCTTATCAATTTGATGTTACAAGGTATAATAATGTTGAGAACTGGATTACAAGAGGAACAACCGGTTATCATGGTATAGTAAATGCATCTAAGCGTTTATTAACAGAGCAGTGGCAAAAACCGGGCGATGTATCAAATTATCAAAATTTCAATGTTGACAAAGGGTTTACCCGTACGGATATATCGGATGCCAAGTTTATACGGTTTAGGAATTTAAATGTGGCTTACCAGATTCCACAGTTTAATGTTAATAACAATAAGATTATTAAGGGAGCAAAATTTTATATTCAAGCACAGAATTTGGCAATTTGGAGTCCCTGGAGAGGTCAAGATCCGGAAGATAATAATAATATCAGTTTGAGTGAATTTCCAAATCCAAGGATGGTTGTTGTGGGCTTAGATATTAATTTTTAGGAATTTTAATTTGGGTTAATAAAAATAAATTATATATGAAAAAGTTAAAAATATTTTTTTCAATTTGCTTGCTGATTTCTATGGGATCTTGTAAAAAGCTAATTGATATTCCGGAAACTGATTTAATTGCCGGTCCAATTGCATTAAAAACAGTCACAAATGCTGAACAAG
>JAYWCV010000143.1:0-17217 GCA_043780275.1 Chitinophagaceae bacterium | reverse complement strand
ATTCAAAACAGAAAAAGATTTGTTCAAAAAATGAAGAAAAATGCCATTGCCATTTTTGTAAGTAATGATGAAGTGCCCAGCAATGGCGATGCCATTCATGCTTTTAAACAAAACAGCGATTTGGTTTGGTTAAGTGGCATCAACCAGGAAGACAGCATGGTGATTCTTTTCCCCGATAACCCCGATCCAAAACTAAGAGAAGTCTTGATATTGGTTCGTCCTAATGAGATGAAAGAAAAGTGGGATGGAAAACGTTTACGTAAAAACGAAGCAACAGCAATTAGTGGAATGGAAACGATTATTTGGGTTGATAGCCTGGACCCTTTACTGCAACAATGGATTCATTTGGCAGATCATATTTATTTAGATAGCAATGAAAATGATCGTTTGGGAAGTCAGGTTCGTACCAGAGATTATCGGTTTATTGATGAAATGAAATCCCGTTACCCTTTACACCATTTTTTGCGTGCCGCTAAAATCATGAAAGAACTCCGGGCCATCAAAACAGCTTTGGAAGTTGAAGTAGTTCAGAAAGCTGTCGATATAACCCATAACACGTTCGAGCGGGTAGCAAAATTTATTAAGCCGGGCGTAATGGAATATGAAATTGAAGCAGAAATTTTTCATTCGTTTTTAAGTCAAAGGGCTACTGGTCCTGCTTATGGAAGCATCATTGCCAGTGGCGACCGGGCAAGAACCCTGCACTATGTTTCCAACAACCAGGAGTGTAAGGATGGCGAATTGATCTTAATGGATTTTGGTGCCGCTTATGGAAATTACTGTGCCGATCTAACCAGAACGATTCCGGTCAATGGAAAATTCGGTCGGCGCCAGAAGTCAGTATATAATGCCTGCCTGCATTTACACAATTATGCAAAAAGTATTTTAAAACCGGGCATCAGCATTTTGGCTTATACGGATATGGTTGGCGAAGAAGCCACACAGCAATTTTTGAAAATTGGGTTGATAAAAAAATCGGATGTGAAAAATGAAGACCCTGAAAACAGGGCATACCGCAAATATTTATATCATGGTATTTCTCACCATTTGGGTATCGATGTACATGATTTGGGATCCAGAACAGAACCCATAAAAGCAGGTATGTTGTTTACCATCGAACCGGGAATTTATATTGAGGAAGAGCAGATGGGAATCAGGATTGAAAACAATTTCTGGATCACCAAAAATGGCAACAAAGATTTGTTTGCAAAAATTCCAATTACGGTGGAAGAAATTGAAACCGTGATGAAGCGATAATTATTTTTTATTATTGCACGTTCAAAAAACATTTTTTAAATGAATGGCTTTATCGCATTCTAAAAATCATCATGAAGAATATTCCGAATTTATTTACCCTGCTTAATCTGGTATTTGGCTGTCTGGCAGTTATATTCATTTTACAAACAGGCGAAACCATTGTATATATCGACCAGGAAGGCTTTTCACAGGTTAATATGCCCGAAAAAATTTGGATGGGAGCACTGTTTATTTTTGCATCAGCTATCGTTGATTTTCTGGACGGATTTGTGGCAAGGCTTTTTAATGCCAGTTCTGAAATGGGTAAACAACTCGATTCATTGGCCGATGCGGTAAGTTTTGGTTTGGCTCCAGGGTTAATCATTTATCAGTTGCTTCGTATCAGTTATGCTCAGGAGATGGGCGGCTTGGATATACATATTTTATGGCTTTTACCTGCGTTAATTATTCCATGTGCAGCCGTATGGCGATTGGCAAAATTCAATTTAGATACAGAACAGCAATTTCATTTCAAAGGAGTACCTACACCGGCTGCAGGGCTTGTAATTGCTTCTTTTCCATTGATCATTTTTTACCAGACAATGGGATTGCAATTTTTACTGATCAACAAATGGGTTTTGTATGCTATAATCCTTTTGATGAGTTATCTGATGGTCAGTGATTTTAAATTGTTGAGTTTGAAGTTTAAAGATCGGGGCTTGAAAAATAATATGGATAAGCTTATTCTATTGGCGGTATCGGTCATTGGCATAGTCATTCTGCAATGGGCGGCAGTTCCTTTAATATTTGTCGTTTACATTATTCTATCTTTGGCACTCAAAAATAAAATGGCATGATATACACAGTTGAAATAAAGGTGATGCCTTTAAAAGAGTTGCTGGACCCACAGGGAAAAACTGTTTTAAATGGCTTGCAGAATCTGGGATTAAGTGGCGTGGAAGATGTACGTGTGGGTAAAAATATAACCTTACAGGTGGAAGCTGCCAATGAAACAGAAGCTGCTGCAGTAGCCGAAGAAGCAAGCAAAAAATTATTGGCAAATCAGGTGATGGAGTATTTTGAAATCAGTGTTGTTTCTTCTTACTAAGTTTGTTTCTACATTGCCATTTAAGGCCTTTAAGTTTTAAAATAATATACCTAAATATTTACTGGCTGTAATAGAAGTTGTTTCATTTTTATTATTGAAATGGCTAGCAGTACCGGATATCATTGTTGGCTATGTTCTTTTATCGTTGTTTTTTAGACCATGGGGAAAATAACTTAATGCAAATAGGTAAAGCGGGGATTACGGATTGTTCACCGTTTTATCCATGCTTTATGGTTTCTAAACTAGGTCTAGTTATCCGCGTTGGGTGAAATATACGATTTTTAAAAAAAAGATGGGTAAGAGAGTCAATTAAACACATGAGCAATCGAAATAATTACGAATGGATGGCCGTAATCTGGATTATTATCGGATTTGTTTTAGTCATTTCTAATTGGGATAAAATTACGTCAGTTCAAATTTCGACTTCAGAGTTTATAATTGGCCTTATAATTTTGGTTATTTTAGGTTGGCTTTTAGGATTCTTTAGGAAAAAATAAAATTTATGAATGCATATCTTTTAACAGCTATTATACACAAAATTCGTTCGGACAAAGAACATCAGACTGATAGGCGACTTTTACATGAAACTTATGAATGGCTTGAAAATTTTTGGAGAAATAAATATCGGAAGGGGAACAATTCTATTGATGACTTTATTAACGAAAAAGCTCACTTTTTTTGGCAAAAGCCGGAAATAAAGTATTTGGCTATTCAATTCGCTTCAATTGAATGTGTCGGTTCAAATGAAAAACCTGAATATACGCAAAGTTCTACAATTGCAAATGCAACTATGTATTTGCGATTTTATTGTAATTTATTTAATGGCGAGTTGCATAATTGTAATTCAATTTTATGCAGACATCATAAAATAAATACAGGACGTTGTACAATAGTTGCTGGGGGACAATGGAGCAGCATTATTAATGATGAATGCTTTGCATTTAAAGCTCTCATGTATATTATTAGACAGGTTAGAAATAACTTATTTCATGGACATAAAATGACTTTAGAACCCGAACAATTTTATAGAGATAAAATTTTAATATCATTATCTGCTCAGACAACTACTTACTTACTTGAAAATTTAATCGGCTCTGAGGGTTAAATTAAACAGTTCGTCTTAAGCTTTCAAGTGTATTTGCAAATGCAGGACCGGAGCTGCACTAGTTAACCTTTAAATTTGGAGATTTGAAAAAAGCAGTTCGATAGAAACAAAATTTAAAAAATATTGCTATGCTTATAGATACAATTAACTCGACAACAGAATACTTTAACAACTTTAAACTAATAATTTTTTTAGAAAAAATAAAAGTTATTTATTCTCCATGGCAGCATGGAAAAATTGGAGGGGATGATAATTGGGGTGTACATTTAAAATTAGACCAATCATTTAAAGCTGATATATATTTTTGGAATGAATATTTAATTGACCACAAACTTTTATATACAGAAATTGGGCCTACATCGAAATCTTTTAAAGAATTTAAATTAACTAAAAGGTTATATAACAAAGGACTTATTGACCCTGTTTATATTACAGAAGCTGTAGAATTAAAAATAAAAAGAACAATTCTTAAAAAATACAATTCAGAAAAGCATTTCCAAACGTTAGAACAATATGAAGGATTTAGTAAATGGGGCAAAGAAATATTACCCTTGGTGACTAAATTATTTTCAAAAGGCTCGCCCAAAATTATAAGTATAAATATAAGAGAACGATGTTTTGATGTTACATACAAATTTGACTCAGTTTGGGAAACAATTTATGATTTACACGGCTTATATTTAATTATAAACCATCACGATAACTTATTTCTACTTAAAACAAAATATCGAATCGTATTAGGGTATACCAAAATATTTGTTACTTTAATAGAGCTAAAAGATTATCTCTTTGCTAACATGGAAAGAATTCACAAAAAATAATAGATTTACACAAATGTAGTTCAAAAAAAAAAAATTTCTTTTCTGAATAATGGATTTGTATTATAACCAAATTGTTGATATTCTAATTAAAAATAGAGCTAAAAGAGTATTTATTTGCTAATAAGGGACATATTCGTAAGAAATATTAAAACATTTTTTTTAAAAATAATTACTATGGAAAATAAAACTTACCCATCGCTAACAATTGAACATTTGGATGACTTGTTGGAAGTTTTTGAATTAGAAATTAATAATAGCATACCAGACAGAATACAAAATGAATATATCAATTTACATTCTTCTGTGCCCATGAATAAATTTTATAAAGTAGGAATTGAGACATATAATAATAAAAATGAGTATTTTGTAATTACTCCATATACTGAAACAGAAACTGGATTAAAACTTTCACATGAATTTATAGAATATTTAAAAGATTGCTATAACAAGTCATTTATATCTTATTGCAAGATAAAAAATTTGTTCTAACCCAATGTCAATCATGAATTCTTACCGCAATCATATTGTTGATGTATTGGTTGAGAATATTTGTTTAAACAGAAACGATTTGTTTGCAAAATTGGGTATGACAAACAGACGAGAATTTAGAACGATGGTAGATAGGTTATTGACTGAAAAAAGAATACGGTATGAAGACGATATATATGGTGGTGGGCCAGTGCTTTCACCCAAAGTACTTAAGCTAGTTGAATGTCAAAACAGATGTGGAACACTTACCAGAACTTTTACTATCAACTATACACCTACAAATGTGCTGGAGAAAGTAGTGGAATACGTAAAGCCTGGTATTGATCCATATGAAGATAAGTTGGATTTCCATTTGGAAATAATGGGTTATAAGTTAGAGGAGAAGTACAAAGCTTTTTTTGAGCAGGAAAATGACTTTACATTAGACTATTCTAAGTTTAACTACACACTTTACGCAGAATATTTATTTCCTAAATATGCTGATTTATCTCCCCATCCAGTTAATATTATTTTGATAGATGAAATTGAAGAAAGTGCCAATACATTTATGGAATCAATGAAACTAAAAGTTGCCCCTTTTGCTAAGTGCTGTCATTTTAATAATAATTATGATGCAGCAGTTTTTTTAGAAAATACTTTTATTAATAAAACTATTGTGTCGATAATAATTTTTAGGTGTCGGGGTAGTAAGCATATACAGGATTTTTTATCTAAAATTGAATCAATAATTAATCAGTATAAAAATGATTTTTTGAGTATTTACTTACCAGTTTTAATTCTTACAGAACCCGATTCACCTATTGATGAAACAGGTTTTGTTCAAAGACCGGGAATTGGTTGCATGTATTATCCTTACAATGAAGATGAAGCGATTTTGGGAAATATCATACAAACTCAATGTAAACGGTCACAATAAAACAAGCCTATGTTAAACAAACGGCCATTTAAAATAGATAAGGCTCCCGGAAAGGAATTGATACCGGTTATCATCGAAACAAAATCGCTGGAGGCTTTAAAAGAATTTTATACCCTGCGTGTAAATTGGAATGATAACTACCCCTTAGTTCATGATGGATTAACTTCTTATGGCATTTTTGCTGATTTGGATATTGCAATCATCAGAGAAAAAGCATTTTCACCTGTTTATATAGACCAAGCTATTGACGTAGCCAAAAGCGAAACCGACAGATTGTACCTGAATGCTATTTTTTTGCTAAGTGGCTTTTGTAGTAAGGGTAAAAAAGAATTCATGCCCACTCAAAGTCAGATAGAAGCCCTGCCCGAGTTAAGAGAAAGAGCCATGAAGTTTTCATTTTATTCCAATATGGATTGTTTTTGGAGACAAGTTCTTGATTATTTTTCGAAAGATGAATCATTTAACAGGGAAGAGTATGCAGTACAGTATACAGACTATAAGAAAATGATGGATTTAGATTTTCCTGCTATAGATGCCGATACAATCTGTCCACTTAGCTTGGAGGAAATGGACTCTACATTTTTCAGAACAATTTTGGATAAAGAAAAATATTTGCAATGTCAATTAGTAAAAACAGCACAGATTGAAAATGATAAATATTGGGCATGTCTATACAAGGCACTTACTGAAAATCTCAAAAATAAATATGTAGTTATAAAGCAAAACGAAAACGGTAAAACGGAAGTAAAAGAAAAGTTAGTAGATGTAAGAATTGAACCCGACTTGGAGTTGGAGTTATTAAAATTTCATTATTGGGCATAAGTGAAGTATAAGCTGTTATTCCTTTTCAGGTTTTTTATAAAGCTTACTATTCCCTTGATCTCTTATTTTTGCTATTCAAAATAAAAACAACTTCATTCAAATAAAAGTTATGACAGCAAAAAATTATTGGCAAATCCAGTGATGGAGTATTTTGAAATCAGTGTTAATTAGTTGATATGTTGACATGAATTGGGATACTTATCAACTAATAAACTTATCAACCTTTCAACTTATCAACTATGCTCTACATCGTTCCTTCACCAATTGGCAATTTAAAAGACATTACACTACGTGCATTGGAAGTGATTAAGGAAGTTGATTTGATACTTGCCGAAGATACCCGAAACACATCGAGGTTATTAAATCATTACGATATTAAAAAGCCACTGACTCCCTATCATCAGCACAACGAACATAAAGTGTCTGCCCATTTGGTTGAACAAATGTTGGCTGGGAAAAAGATGGCAGTCATCACAGATGCAGGCACACCGGGTATTTCAGATCCGGCTTATTTATTAATCCGGGAATGTATAAACGCTGGTATTACAATTGAAACATTGCCTGGTGCAACAGCATTTGTACCAGCTTTAGTTAACAGCGGGTTGTCTATGACACGTTTTTCTTTCGAAGGTTTTCTTCCATTAAAAAAAGGACGGCAAACCATGATGAAAAAACTGGCCGAAGAAGAACGGACCATGATTTTTTATGAATCTCCCATGAGGCTGGTAAAAACATTGAAAGATTTTGCGCAATATTTTGGCGAAGACAGACCATGTTCTGTAAGTAGGGAACTTTCAAAAATGTTTGAAGAAAATAAAAGAGGAACTTTAAAAGAAGTAGCCAGTCATTTCGAAGCAAAACAAGTGAAAGGGGAAATAGTTATTGTGGTTGCCGGGAATGAGAAATGATTTCTTGATTATTAATAGTTATAACCAAACCGAAACTTCATTCAATTCTTTTCTTTTAATATCCGGCACCCAGCATTCTTCAGCTACATGCCCTACGGGAATTAATAAAAAAGGTTTTTCATTGATTGGCCGGTTCAGGATTTTGCTCAAAAAATTCATCGGTGATGGCGTATGTGTCAATGCACCCAGCCCGGCATGATGAATGGCTGCAATCAGAAACCCACAGGCAATGCCGCAGGATTCAACGGAATAATAAACACTGTGTTTTTGTTGGTCGTCATCCAGCTCATAACTTTTTTTAAATACAATGATGAGGTAAGGTGCAGTTTCCAAAAATTCTTTTTTCCAATCGGTTTGAAGTGGTAACAGATCTTTTTTCCATTCATCACTCATACGGCCATTATAACTTTCAAACTCTTCTTTCTCCGCTTCTGTTCTGATTTGTTTTTTTATTTTCCGATCACTGACCACACAAAAGGTCCATGGTTGCTTATGTGCGCCACTGGGTGCTGTGGAGGCAGTCAGGATGATGTTTTCAATCACCTCTTTTGGAATGGGCTTGTTTGAAAAGTCCCGGATTGTCCGCCGATTATCCATCCAATCATAAAAAGTTTTAGATCGGTCAACTATTTCCGCATCTTCAAATGATTCTTTTGTATAAGACACAAAGGGGAATCCGGTAATTAATTTATGAGCCATATGATAAATTATTCATCAGCAATGTACAAAATGATGTTGATGAGAAATGTGCTATTAATGTATGAAATAATAACAATATGTCATTCAGCCGTTCATCAAAGAATTTATTCTTAACTATTTGAAAGCCTATTTCTTCGTATTTTCGAAATCTTTTAAAACTCGTATCGATGAATAAATTAGTACTCACATTTCTAAGTCTTACCCTTTTTATTTCGCTTACAACTGCACAACCCGATCGATGGCAGCAGCGGGTAAAATACACAATGAATGTAGATGTGAATGTTGAAACCAATCGTTTCAACGGTACCCAAAAATTAGAATATTGGAACAATTCACCGGATACGTTAAAGAAAGTATTTTATCACATGTACTGGAATGCATTTCAGCCAAACAGTATGATGGATGAGCGTAGCAGAAGACAGGGTTCTATCATTGTCCGGAAAGATAGAAACGGGAATGATGTAGTTGACTGGGATAACCGGGTAAAGGATCGGATTTATAATTTAAAAGAAAATGAAATCGGATACCAGAAAGCAATTTCTTTAAAAATGAATGGGCAGGTACAACCAATCAAAATGCATGAAACCATCATGGAGGTAATGCTTACTAAACCCATTCCTCCAAAATCAAAAGTGGTATTTGACATGGAGTTTGAAGCACAGGTTCCATTGCAGATTCGAAGAAGTGGCAGGGATAATCCTACAACAAAAGTTCGGTACTCCATGAGTCAGTGGTATCCTAAATTGTGTGAATATGATAACGAAGGTTGGCATCCAACACCCTATGTTGGACGGGAGTTCTATGGTGTGTGGGGCGATTTTGATGTAAAAATAAATATTGACAAATCGTATGTAATAGGTGGTACCGGTTATTTGCAAAACCCGGCACAGATTGGTTATGGATACGAAACCACGGGAATGAAAGTAGTAAGGCCGGCCGGAAATAAATTGACCTGGCATTTTGTTGCTCCCAATGTGCATGACTTTATGTGGGCTGCCGATCCTGAGTACAAGCATGTTTCCCGTAAAGTAAGAGAAGACCTTACGATTCATGTTTTATATAAATCAACAGATTCTTTAGCAAAAAAATGGGAAAATATATTAAACGTGGCAGAGAAGGCATTACCATATATCGAAAAACATTTTGGTCCATATCCGTACAAACAATATTCATTTATACATGGGGGTGATGGTGGTATGGAGTATGCTATGTCTACCTTGTTATCCGGTCCTGGAAACGGTGTCGTAATTCATGAATGGATGCATAACTGGTACCAGGGTTTATTGGGAACCAACGAATCGCTTTATGGTTGGATGGACGAAGGATTTACCACTTATGCCGAAGACAGAGTGAATGCTTACCTCGATAATAAAACAGGTTTTATACAGAAAGGCAGTTATGACAGTTATATTAATCTTGCAAAAAGTGGCAGAGAAGAATCGCTTTCAACACATGCCGATCATTACGATTTAAATGCGGCTTATAGCCCTGCTGTTTATTCTAAAGGAGCGGTGTTCCTGGAGCAATTGGGTTATATAGTTGGCGAAACTAATTGTGACAATATTCTGCTTGATTATTATTCTCAATGGCGTTTTAAGCATCCCAATGTGAATGATTTTATGAAGATTGCAGAAAAACAAAGTGGATTGAAACTCGATTGGTATAAAGAATATTGGATCAACTCCACCAAAACGATTGATTATAAAATTGACAGTTTATGGGAAGAGAATGGTGTTTCAAAAATCAGAATCAGAAATGAAGGACTAATGCCCATGCCAATCGATTTGCAACTCAATTTTAAAGATGGCAGCAAGGAGTTACATTATGTTCCCATGTATCTGATGTTTGGAGAAAAGCCAGTAGAGAATAAAGACATGATTCGAAAAACATATGTGCCTTGGAAATGGACGAGTGCAACATATATTATTGAAACGAATAAACGATTGATTGATCTGGTTTCGGCTGAAATAGATCCCAGTCTGCGAATGGCCGACATAAACCGAAAAAATAATAAACTGGAAACTAACTGGTAAACAATAATGAAAATCATTTCAAAAAAAAAATCCCTCAATAACTGAGGGATTTTTCAATTAGGCTCATTCAGGAAAATAATAAAAACGACAAGGTTTAAGATCGACGATTTTTAGTAAGCCCCTTTTTAATTGAAGCCGAAGATAAGATGGATATATACTTCAAAAAATACCCCTTTTGGGGTATTTATATAGTTGGATATTACCGTCCAAAAAAAATATTTACAGCTTCCACCCTATTTGTAACGTGCAATTTTTCATAAACATGAAAGACATGTTTTTTTACTGTTTCCGGACTGATACCAAGCTCTGAGGCAATTTCTTTATACATTAAACCTTTGGAAAGAAGCTCTAGGATTTTATTTTCTCTTTTTGTAAGACCAAAATTCATCAACTCTGGAGTTTCGAAATTCTTGTTCTGGAAAGCTGAAACAACTTTTTTTGCAATCTGATTACTCATGGGTGCACCACCTTCGGTAAGTTCTTTGATGGCATCCAGCATTTTGATAGGGATTGTTTTTTTTAAAATATATCCGCTGGCTCCAGCTCTTAACGCTTCAAATATTTTATCATCTTCTTCATATATCGTACACATCATAAAATTGGTGGAAGGAATCATTGGTTTTAAAGTTCTCACTATATCAATTCCACTTTCGCCAATGCCAAGGTTAATGTCCATTAATACGACATCAGGTTTTAATTTTGGAATACATTTTATGGATTCGGAAGCCGAATAAAATTTACCAATGCACACGTATCCGTCTGACATATTGATGGTCTCTTCTAAAACTTCTGCTAGTTCTTTATTGTCGTCAACTATGCAAATCGTAATTTGTTTCATGATGAATAAATGGGTATACCTATAAGTGTATAATAAATATAACGAGGAAATGTGAATATTATCTTGGAACGTAGAGAATAAATTTTTCTTTAAAATATGGATCATCAAATATTTCAGATATTTCAAATATTCGGGGTCTCACAGCACTTGATTGTATCTCTATATTCAAATCGCCACCCTTTAAACAGATTAATCCATTTTTCGGATCAAGTTCCGGATCGGTGTTTTTATAAATTAAGGGTTTCGACCACAGATGCAGATCTTTCAAAGGAGCTACAGCCCTGGAGATGACAAAATCACATTTCCGATTTTTTAAATCTTCAACACGGCAATGTTGAGTCGTTACATTTGTTAAACCAATAGCAGAAACTATTTCATCAACTACCCTTAATTTTTTAGCAATACTATCTACCAAATGAAATTTTACTTCCGGAAAAAAAATAGCCAGTGGAATGCCCGGAAAACCACCACCGGTTCCCATGTCGATGATTGAAGTGCCTGGTTTAAAATTGAAAACAGCGGCAATACTTAAAGAATGTAAAACGTGTTTCAGGTAAAGGCTTTCAATGTCTTTCCGGGAGATGACATTTATTTTATCATTCCATTCTTCGTATAAGCCTGCCAGTGCAGCAAATTGCTGAATCTGTTTTTCAGTGAATTCTGAAAAATAACGGGTTATTAATGCCAGGTTGACCGGGATCTTTTCCATATTGATGCTGCAAAAATGATATAATAAAAAAACATCCAGATATCTAAAAAAAGAAAGAATGGCCAAAGGTCGAACTCATTTAATTTTTTCATGGCTTTATAATAAATGATGCCCTGGGTCATTATCCGGAAACCTAATAAAATTAGGGCTATCTGCCAAAGGTTGCTGAATAAACTCAAAACTAAAATGGGATATAATAAAAAATGAGTTACAGAAAATAGTCCCAATAGGAATTTATGAATAGGTCGATAGAATTTTGATGTGGAATAATGCCTTTGTTTCTGACGTACCCACTGATTGAATGTGATTTTAGGATTCGATAAAGTAGTTGCTTCCTTGTCAATCACAATCGCCGTATTTCGGCTATTGGCAACTTTATTGATAAACAAATCATCATCACCCCCGGGAATATGATTCATGAAAGAGAATCCTTTGTTTTTGAAAAATAAATCTTTTTTGTAGGAAAGATTTCTTCCTACACCCATATATGGCATTCCGGCCAATGCAAAAGAAAGATAATTTAATGCTGAATGAAAAGTTTCAAACCGTATTAATTTATTGAGAATACCGGGCTTTTTATTATATGCTCCATAGCCAAGCACAATCTCTATACCAGTACTATATGCGTCCTGCATTTTTTGTATCCAGTTTTCGCTGGCCGGCACACAATCGGCATCGGTCAATAAAACAATTTCATGTTTCGCCTCTTTAATACCAATCGATAAAGGATATTTTTTTCCGGTAATATGCTTTGCTTCCTGTGTTAATTCTACATTATGCAAAAATTTGAAAGTCTTTTTTAATTCAACCAATACATATTTTGTTTCATCAACCGAATTATCATTAACAACAATTACTTCAAACGTTGATGGATAAGATTGGACAAGTAAGCCGGGTAAATTGCGGGCAATATTTTCTGCCTCATCTCTTGCACAAACAATTACGGAAACCGGGTGTTGTTGTGTTTGGTTTTTATTTAATGGGTTATAAAAAGCCAACCTTCTGAAAAACCATAAATTAAAAAATAATTGGATGGCAATGATTGCCGAAAACAAATAAAAACAAAGGTCCCACCAATTAATCATTCGTACAAAACGTATAAAATCCATGTTAGTCACTCTTTCCTCCTTTTAGCATGTTCAATCTGCGAAAATACAGTAGAAGCTTTTATGGAAGGATTAAAAAATTTCACAAATGTTGAAAACCTTACTTCTTATGTATTTGTAACATGCTTATAAAGCGTAGGGCTTTCTTTTGCTCAAACACAAAAGCTGTATCTTGCAGCCCGATTTTGAACAATATGGCCGATCTACAATTTCAGTTACAACATACCGATACGAATTCTAAAGCCAGGGCAGGATTGATTAAGACCGATCATGGGGAAATTCAAACCCCCATCTTTATGCCTGTCGGAACAGCGGGAAGTGTAAAAGCGGTAAGCCAGCATCAATTACAATCCGATGTGAATGCCCAGATTATTTTAGGCAATACATATCATCTATATTTAAGACCCGGTCTGGAAGTAATGGAAAATGCAGGGGGGCTTCACCGTTTTATGGGTTGGGATGGACCAATCCTTACGGATAGTGGTGGATACCAGGTTTTTTCTTTGTCGGGCACACGAAAAATAAAAGAAGAAGGAGTCACTTTTCAAAGTCATATTGATGGAAGTAAACATCTGTTTACTCCCGAAAAAGTAATGGATATTCAGCGAATAATTGGAGCCGATATTATCATGGCGTTTGATGAATGCCCCCCGGGTAAAAGCGAGTTTGGGTATGCTCAAAAATCCATGCAAATGACCCATCGATGGCTCGACCGATGTTTTACTCAATTCAATGCTACCCAGGATAAGTATGGTTTTACACAAAATCTTTTTCCAATTGTACAGGGTGCTACATTTCATGATCTAAGAAAAGAGTCCTGCGAATACATAAGCGCTAAACAAGCAAATGGTAATGCTATCGGCGGATTAAGTGTAGGTGAACCGGAAGAAGTGTTGTACGATATTTGTTCACTTTGTTGCGATCATTTACCCGTAAACAAACCCCGTTATTTGATGGGTGTAGGTACACCTTGGAATATTTTAGAAAATATTTCGTTGGGTGTCGATATGTTCGACTGTGTGATGCCTACCCGCAATGGCCGTAATGGTATGTTGTTTACTACAAAGGGTGTACTGAATATTGATAATAAGAAATGGGAAAAAGATTTTTCCGTATTGGATGATGGGTTCGATTGTGAAGTGAGCAATTATTATAGTAAAGCTTATTTGCGTCATTTGCTGAAATCGAAGGAGATTTTGGGATTAACCATTGCCAGCATTCATAATCTGGCATTTTATTTATGGCTGGTAAAGCAAGCCAGATTGCATATTGAAAAAGGGGATTTTCTGAGTTGGAAAAATGAAATGGTTATACAGTTAAAAACTAGGTTATAGTTTCATATAAATCTTATCTTGATCTTGTAATTAAATTAATTGATGAAGAAATTAGACCGGTACATATTATATAAATTTCTTTCAACTTTCATTTTTTGTTTGTTGCTATTTACGGTCATTGCCATGGCAGTAGACAGTAGTGAAAGAACAGATGACTTTGTTAAGTCGGGGCTAACCACGATGCAATTAATCAGGCAATATTATTTTGGTTTTGTTCCTTTTATCTGGGGTTTATTGTTTCCCTTATTTGTCTTTCTGGCGGTCATTTATTTTACCAGTCGTATGGCTACCCGATCAGAGATTATTGCCATATTGGCCAGTGGAGTCAGTTTCAAAAGATTTTTAAGGCCTTATATAGTAGGCGGATTATTACTTGCATCAATTATGTGGTTAGCCACAAATTTCGTCATACCAAAAGCAAACCGGATTAAAAGCAATTTCGAATCGAAATTCATAAACATGAATGATCCGGGAAAATCTTTAAACTACAGTGCGGTTCATTATTTCCGGGCAGACTCTAATAGTTTTGTGGGCATTCGTTATTTTGATACAGCCAATCAAAGTTCCGGTATCATGTTTTTAAACCGGTTAAAAAAAGACAAAATCGTTTATAATCTGCGAGCTGAAAGTATGAAATGGGATACGTCAAAACATAATTGGAAATTAGTCAATGTCACAGAGCGCAGAGTAGATAGTATGAGTGAAACGGTTAGTTTTTTGCCGGAAATGAATATTAACCTAAATATAAAGCCCGAAGAATTAGCGAAGGATAATTATTTAAAAGAAAAATTAACAACCCCCGATTTAAGAAAATTTATCCTTAATGAAGAGCAAAGAGGATCAGAGGGATTGAATACCTATAAAGTAGAAAAATATCGCCGCGATGCATCTGCTGCTTCTGTTTTTATTTTATCCATGATTGGCGTATTTATTTCAAGCAGAAAAGTAAGAGGAGGTAGTGGCGTACATATGGCAATTGGGATTATTATTGCTTCTGTTTATATCATGTCAGATAGATTTTCAAGTGTATTCTCCATAAAAGGAAATCTTTCTCCATTATTAGCAGCCTGGCTTCCCAATATTGTGTTTTCAATTATTGCATTATGGTTATTTAGAAAAGCACTAAAATAACCTGCATATAAAGTGTGAAAAATTAATTTCAATCAAAGTTTTAGCTTCAAATTTTGTAAAGCATCGGTTCATTGCCTAACTTTAGCCCCTACACATTTAATATTTTCAATATAAATTCAGTTCTAATGGGAGTTTTGAAAGAACGTTTTAAAATAAAAGCAGATGATCAGGCAATTGTTATAAAAGAATTGCTGAAAGAGCATGGCAATAAAGTCATTGGTGAAGTACATCTTTCTCAAATTTACCAGGGAATGCGTGGCATGACCGGGCTTGTTTCCGAAACCTCTTTATTGGATGCACAGGATGGAATCAGGTTCCGTGGATATTCAATTCCGGAACTAAGAGAATTGCTTCCAAAATTTCATGGTGGTTCAGAACCAATGCCGGAAGGATTATTTTATTTGATGTTGATGGGAGAACTTCCGTCAGAAGAAGATGTTGCTCATGTAACATCAGTTTGGCAAAGACGATCTCATGTACCCAATCATGTATTTGCAACTATTGATGCCTTGCCCTTGAATACGCATCCTATGACAATGTTTGTAGTTGCTGTAATGGCTCTGCAAACAGAAAGCAATTTTGCCAAAGAATATTCAAAAGGAATAAATAAAAAAGATTACTGGGAACCGGTATTTGATGACTGCATGGATTTGATTGCCAGGTTGCCACGTATAGCTGCTTATATTTATCGCAGAAAATATAAGAACAGCGATCATATTCAACCGAATGGATTGCTCGATTGGGCAGGAAATTTTGCCCATATGCTGGGTTATGAAGATGATAAGTTTAAACGGTTAATGCGTTTGTATCTGACTATTCACGCCGATCATGAAGGCGGCAACGTTTCGGCCCATACTACACACTTGGTTGGTTCGGCACTCAGCGATCCGTATTTAAGTTATGCGGCCGGAATGAATGGATTGGCCGGTCCTTTACATGGTTTGGCAAATCAGGAAGTTGTGAAATGGATTTTTGAAATGCAGGAGGAATTAGGAACCAATGAACCTTCTAAAGAGCAAATTGCAGAATATGTAAAAAAGACCTTGAGTAACGGAAAAGTAGTTCCCGGTTATGGTCATGCTGTATTACGTCAAACAGATCCAAGATTCACCGCACAAATGGAATTTGCGAAAGAACTGATGCCCAATGATCCGTTAGTAAATACGGTCTGGAATATATATGAAGTTGTTCCACCAATATTAGAGTCCATGGGTAAAATAAAAAATCCATGGCCAAATGTTGATGCACATAGTGGTGCATTGCTTGTTCACTTTGGAATGGTTGAATATGAATTTTATACAGTCTTATTCGCAGTTAGTCGCTCATTAGGCGTGCTAAGCAGTTTATGTTGGGACAGAGCTTTAGGGTTTGCATTAGAACGTCCTAAATCGGTAACCACAGCATTAGTACAACGTTGGTTGAAAGGAGAAGATGAAATCTGGGGCGATTAGTCTCATATAATATAATATAGAACCCGGCTCAATTCTGCCGGGTTTTTTTAGAAGGTAATGTCTCTTCATTAAATCAGTATAAGCATAAAAATCACCATTAATTCAAAAAGCCGGTTTAGTATAAATGCTTGCTGATTTTTAATTTCTAATTCGATTTTTCCTATCCACAGTAAATGAGAATAAAGAAATCAAACGCAATAGTTAACTTCTTTTGCTTTGAAATGCTTTAATAATTTCATGGAACTGACCTGCTTTATATTAGCTATACAATATATAAAGGCGTAAAAAGTATAGTTTTTTTAAAAAAAATAAATAAAGTTGAATGAATCTGGTTATTTGAATGAATTAAACATACATTTGCACTCCGCAAAAAAAACGGGTCAGCTCTTTTTAAATAAACCAAATCAAACCAATTTCCTCTTTTAAGTAATTTTTCTAAAAAAAGCTTAAAAATAATTGGTAAAATATTTGGTTGTTATGGAAAGCTGGTTACCTTTGCACTCCGTTAAAA
>JAYWCV010000142.1:0-11769 GCA_043780275.1 Chitinophagaceae bacterium | reverse complement strand
TAAGAACTGTTGCGTATGAAAAAGGTTTGGTTAACGTTAGCATACCATAAAAGTATAACGGACGCTATAACAATTAACAGGCAAAAAGTTATAGACTATAACATAAGGTTATAGTTCTTTTTTACAAAAGCGAATAAATGATTTAGTCAAATCGTTGTTATCAGTACCATGCCGCTGAATAAAAAAGAAGTCACGGACTATTTGAAATTTTTCAATTTTTAATGCCACCAAATCGCCATCCCGTAATTCTTTTAAAATGGAGCCCCTGGGTAAAAAACCCAGACAATAATCCTCCCGTAAAAAATTTTTCAATGCTTCCGTACCTGCAAGACGAACATTCACTTTCAGATCGGATAACTTAATACCATTTTTTCCCAGGTTATATTTTAAAGCCGCCAATGTGCCCGAACCCTGTTCTCTCAGTACAACCGGGTACTGTTGAATTTCCTGGATGGTTAATACCCGTTTTTTTGCGATGGAACTTTTTGCACTGCAAACAGCTACTATTTCATCGGTCATAAACGGTTGGTATAAAATGCCTGAATTTTTTTTCATACCTTCTACAATGCCAATATCTATATCCTGGTCAATCAGGGCTTTTACTATAGTATCCGTATTCCTGTTCAGCAAACTGATTTTAACTTCCGGGTATTTTTGGTGAAATGCAGATAATATTTTTGGTATAATGTATAAAGCAACGGTGGTACTTGCTCCTAATTTTAATTGACCTTTTGCCTTTAAATTATCTTTGAGAATACTCAATTCATATTCTAATTGGGTTTGAATTTTTTTCGCTTCTTTCAAACGGTTTAACAGTAAATGGCCACCTTTGGTTAATTGTAAGGCGTTTCCATTTCTTTCGAATAAACTGGTTTTGTAAAAAGCTTCTAATGCTTTTATGTGTTTACTGATGGCCGGCTGACTGATAAAGACCACTTCAGCCGCTTTAGAGAAACTGAGGTTGGTAGCCACTTCTATAAATATTTCATGTCGTGTAGAAAGCATATAGCAGATTAAACAGGATTGGCAGCCTGCAACGGGTTGTATAAAAATGAATATTGCATTGTCAAATATAAATTAAATTAAAGCCATCATTTTTAAAAGCTTGATGCTGCTATTGGTGTTCATAGCCACAGCCACAGGGGAAAAAATCTTGTTGCTGAAAAACAGCACAGCTGTTCGGAATGTTGCGATGACCCCTTGTATTAAATTACGGCAGGCTTGAGCTAAAGTAAATCTTCTATTTGAAATTATATTATGGTCGGTGAGACAGCACAGCTGTTCGGAAGATGTTCCATTGGAGCATTTAGTGGGTAGAATTCCAATATAAATTAATGTTTCAGCGTTCCTTAGGTACGCATGATGACCTGATTTGTACGAAACGTTCCTATGGAACGAAAAAAATCATCATTAGCTGTTACCCAAAAATTGTTCCGCTGGAACAAATAAATAAACTTCCGAACAGTTGTAGTGAGACACCGACCACGGGAGACGGCAGTTAATTTTATCGCAAATCGCAATATGCGATATTTTAGCTTTCTTTCTCCAACTGCTCAATTGTTTTCCTTGCTGCCTCCAGCCTTATCTTTTTATTCTTCTCCACCATAATTTTAGTGATCCATTTCTCCAGTTTATGATGTAGCGGTATTAGCAATGCTCCGATAGCAATCAAAATAATCAGCATCAGCACCGGCGAATGATTGGTGGCATTGGCAAGATAGGGGTGGATGAACAGGTTGATAAATTCAAACACAGCCAGTAAGCCAAGAATAGCAAAGAATTCGATGAATTTGTGTTTTACAATAATGCTGCGGCTGAGGACAAGGAATAGAATTATAAATGTGATAAGACCGACAGCAATGGCAGCATACTGAAGATTGTGGTTTCTTTCTTCTTTTGCTTTTTGTTTCTCCTCTTCCATTTTTCTCTGCCGCATCTCTTCATCAAAATTCAATGCCTGTATTTGCTCAATTTTTTTTCGGCCATACAAACTGTCATTTGCACTATAATAAATGTTCGTGTATTTTAAAGCACTATCACTATTCAGCCCGGTGAATACATCTTTTAAAATACGGGATGGTCCCATAATGGTTCTTTGAAATGCTAACTCGTAACCTTTCCGGGCATAGTAAATAGTTGAGTCAGTATTGTTTTCCTGTTTATAATAATTTGCAAAAGCGATATAAACACCTACTCTTGCTTCCGGATTATCTGTCTTGATTTCCATTGCTTTTTTGTAATATTCCAGGCTGATCTTTTTGTTACTAATCAGGTAATTTGTATTTCCCAGGCCTATCAGGTTTAATACAATATCGCTGGAGCGGTTTGTTTTGAGGCTCAGATTATAAGCTAACTGGTAATAATGAAACGCTGAATCGGATATTTTTGATCTCAAATAAAGATGACCCAGGTTCCTGTATTCAACAGTTAAAGAGTGTTTATCATCGGCGCTTTTGGAATAACTGATCGCTTTTCGTAAAAAATTATTCTTCTTAATAGAGTCTCTGGCAAAATATTGTAAGACCAAATTTGTCATTCCCAATACCCTTGCATTATTTTCAGATTCTGCTAAATGTAATCCTTCCGTTGTCAATGCCAGCCCCCGGGGCAAATCACCATACAGGTATAAATAGTAACCCATGTAGCATAGGTTTACAGCTTCAGCCGCTTTATCATGCTGTTGCTGAGAAATCTTTCTAAATAAAGAATAAAAGTACTTTATTGAATCTACCGGCAAAACATGGGATGGCTGATAAAAATCGACAAGTATGTCTATTCTAATAGAATCATTCTTCGCTTCCTCAAACAATTTAAATACACCCTTATTTTGTGAATAAGCCTGTGAAGAAAGGAATATTGATATAATAAGAATTATTTTTTTCATAAGCGTAAATTAGTTTGTTCTATAATGAATTGCCACGACCTTTAGGTCGTGGACTTATTAAATTAAGGTATTGGCTTTAGCCAAAATTCTTTTAAAGTCATGTGCATTAATAAATTTCTCATACTCTTCAGTAAAGGTTTTCTTTTTATGATGTGTTTCTTGGTTTAAAATGTAGTCTCTTACTTTATTTATTGCAGAATAACTAACTGATAAGGCAATGTATTCCTCTTGCCACTCGAATTTGCCTTTTATCAGTTTTTGCTTATTCAACCAAAAAGAAGATTCACCTTTTATAAGCATTGCTGTTTTGGAAATTGTTTGTTCAGTACCAAGGGAAACGAGCAAATGCATATGATCGGAAACACAATTAATAGTATCAATAAAAATTTCTTTTTTTATGCTATTGTCTTTGATGTGTTGAATTAATAATGGCTTCAGCTCTTTGCTTATTAAAGGTTCCCGATTTTTTGTAGCCCAAATAAAATGAATCAATACTTTAGTATAAGGCATATAATATTATTTTTTGGCTAAAGCCAATTATGTTTTATTCTCTATCCACGACCTGAAGGTCGTGGCAATTGATCGTGGCAATTGCTTTATCAGATTTCACCTTCCAATTCCTCAATCGTTTTCCTTGCCGCCTCCAGCCTTATCTTTTTATTTTTCTCAATCATTATTTTGGTTATCCATTTCTCCAGTTTATGATGAAGCGGTATCAACAGGGCACCGATAGCAATCAATATAATCAACATCAGCACCGGCGAATGATTGGTGATATTGGCCAGGTAGGGGTGAATGAACAGGTTGATAAATTCAAAGACTGCCAACAAGCCAAGAATAGCAAAGAACTCTATGAACCTTTGTTTTACAATAATGCTGCGGCTAAGCACAAGGAATAGAATTATAAATGTGATAAGTCCAACAGCAATAGCAGCATACTGAAGATTGTGGTTTCTTTGTTCATTCGCTTTCAGTTCTTCTGCTTCTCTTTCCTGTTGACGAAGGGTTTCATTAACAGTGAGATTTTCCATCTGTTTTATTTTTTCTTTATTAAACATGCTGTCTTTGCCTGCAACCGCTATTTTATAGTAGTAAAAACTTTTGCCTAGATCCAGGTTTTCATAAAAAGCAGATAATAAGCCTGCGGCTTTAAATATCAGGTCTCCGTTATTGTATAATTGGGCTGATCTCAAACCTTTTTCAGCATATACTATGCATGAATCCATTTGTCCGGTTTGCCGGAACAATTTTGCCATACTTACATATATGTCTGGAAGTGTAAAAACAAACCCTGCCGAATATGGAATTGCCATACGATAATTTACAAATGCAAGTGCAATGTTACCAAGATGGTTATGAATATCTCCTAAAGTGTATAATGAGTTGGTTAGTGCATTAGAATCATTTGATGCAATAGCTTGCTGGTAGCTTTGATTGCCATAAAACAATGCGGAATCTGGTTTTCGAAGTTGTAGATATGCTCTTGCTGCATCATAAGATTGTATAGCACTGCTGCGGATATTATTGGTGATCTTAGTAATAGCCAGGGCTTTTAGAAAATTATTTAAAGCCTGCCTGTACTCACCCTGTGTTGAATAAACGGCTCCAATGTTACCGGTTGTTTTTGCAATACCTGCCTGGTAATTATTGGCTTCACTTATTTTTAAACCCTCCAGGTAGAATTCCATAGCCTTGGGATAATTGCTGCTGCCAAAAAAATAATTGCCTATGCTGTTGTTGCAGTCAACTTCTCCCGTAATGTATTTTATTTTTTTCGACAATGCCAGTGCTTGCAGTAATGTCGTAAGATTTCTTTCCGTATATCCCGTTGCTCTTAATAACTCTACCCGGGTAGTATCTGCATTTGTTTTTGCGAGTACATGCGTTAAGCTATCTATATCATTGGGGTTAGGTTGGGAACGAACAATTGCTGTCAAAAAAAAGAAGAAAGCGGTAAAAATTATTTTTTTCATAAACAGTTAATTAATTCAATTACAACAAAAAATTTTCTGCATTTTCAGGATGTATAATATGCGTTTCAGCAGTTGGGTATGCATTACTGAAAGCCCTGCTCACTCCGCCTTTAGCTTTTGGGTTCCATTTACATTCAAAAGCTGTAATCTTTCCGTTGCTGTCTTCAATATAATCCACTTCCTGCTGCGCCAGTGTTCGCCAAAAAAAACGGGAAACATGTTTTTCTGTATTGTTCAGGTATTTTAATCTTTCGCTGATAAACCAGTTCTCCCATAACTGCCCGGTATCGTTTCGCAGGTTTACCGGGTTAAATTGATTAATGACGGCATTACGTAAACCATTATCATAAAAATAAATTTTATAACTTTTCTTCAATTCATTCCGAAGGTTGCGGCTAAAAGCCGGTAAGCGGAAAACGATGAATGCTTTTTCTAAAAGGTTGATATATTTTTCCACTGTTTCCGAATTTAATCCGCAGAGCTGGCCCAACTCATTGTAGCTGATTAATTGGGCCATTTGAAAGGCGAGTGCCTGCACTAACTTTTCTAATTTATCAGGCTTTTGTATCCGCTCCCAGGTAAGGATGTCTTTATACAAATAACTATTAGCCAATTGTTTCAACAGGGTCTGTTCCTTGCCCGGCGTTGTTATTATTTCGGGATAATAGCCATATACCAAACGGTGATGCAGCAATCTTTTTTCTTCCAGCAAAGATGTATGTGCCACCATTTCGCCAAACGATAAGGGATACAAATAATATTCCCATTTACGGCCGGTAAGTGGTTCATTTATTTTATTCGCCAATTCAAAAGCCGAAGATCCGGTTGCAATTACTTTTACTCCTTTTATATTATCAGTTATCAGTTTTATACAAAGGCCGATATTCTCTATCCGCTGTGCTTCATCAATTATTACCGTTTTATTATTACCAATCAACGATTTTAATTTTGTTGAGGTTGGATGTTCAAGCAAACTCCGTATGTCTGTTTCATCCCCATTCCACCAGGCAATGGGTTGTTTTAATTGAGCTTGCATTAGTTGTAACAAAGTGCTTTTGCCTGTTTGCCGGGGGCCTAACAGGATAATGGCTTTATTATCTTTCAGGTTATCGGCAATATTGCTTTCAAGACTTCTATTTATCATTTATGCTGTTTTATCCGTAAATTTAATACTTATATTTCGGATATTTCCGTAAATTTAATAGAAAATATATCATTTCTGCTGTAATATTTTCTGGCTTTTAAAATCAATAGTTAACTATTTATAGTCGAAACAGGAATTCAATTCCCGATTTGTCCAATTCCATTTTTGTAAAAGTTTACAAATCTGGAATCCGGCAGGTCATGTTTCTCCTTCTAAATTTGCAATCGTTTTCCTTGCAGCCGCCAGCCTTATCTTTTTATTCTTCTCTACCATTATGTTAGTTATCCATTTTTCCAGCTTATGATGCAGAGGCACCAGCAATGCACCAATACATATCAATATGGCCAGCATCCAAAAAGGAGAGTGGTTGGTCCATTTATCGAGATAGGGATGAATATAGAGGTTGATGAATTCAAATACGGCCAGCAGGCCTACAATACCAAAGAATTTAATGAACTTTTCTTTTACAATGATGCTGCGGCTGAGTACAAAGAACAAGATGATGAAGCTGATCAATCCTATAACAATGGCAGCGTATTGGAGATTTCGTTTCCTCTCTTCTTTGGTTTTTAATTCTGCTGCTGCTATTTCCAGTTGCCTTAGTTTTTCATCAAAGGCAAGACTTTGAAATTGTCTTTGTTTTTGTTGGCTGAATAAGGAATCGTTAGCAGCTTTGGTTACATCCTGATAGAAATATGCACTATCCTGAATTCGCATATTCCTGTAATAGGCCGATAAAAATCTACCTGCATCACGAATTAGTTTCGTAAAACCTATTTCTTTAGCAAGCACCAAGGATTGCCTGGCATACCAAAGCGCTGAATCTTTTTGCTGGATCTTTTGGAATACTTTTGCGATATCCAGGAATGTTTCACTAAGCCTGACATTGTTCTCTGATATTGTAAGGTATGGTGTGCTCAGGCGAAGATATTCCAGCGCTAATGTATTTTGTTCTGTTTGAAAATGAATGTTACCCAATCTGCTTAATGAGGTTCCAATTATCCTGGGATAACCAATTTTAGATGCTACGTCATTTGCCCGATTTGCAAACAATCTTGCAGAATCAAATATTTTTAAAAAAAAATATGCTTCAGCTACATTTACATATGTAAGAGAAAGGCTTTTCTTATCGTTCGTAGATTCTGCCAGGACCTTTGCTTTCAGGTAATAATCCAAACCCTGTTGATAATCTTCCTGTTCAATGTATATGTTTCCAATATTATTATAGTTTCTCCTGAGGCCATCAAGGTTATTGATCCTTTCATTTATCTGTAAAGCCTGTAACAAAAACTCCATTGCCTTAAGATAATTACCAAAAACATCATAAGCAATTGCAACCCTGTTTAAGCTTTCTGCTTTGCCTTTTTCGGAACCTATCTGTTGGGCAAGAGATAATGCTTCTAAAGCTAAACTCATAGCGGTATCCGGTTTTGATTCGAAGTATTCATAACTCAGGGCATTTAAGAGCAACACACGGCCGGTATCTGTTTTTTCTTTTTGTAGTAATTGTTTCAGGCTGTCTCTTGCCCTGTTTTGGCCCTGTATGGAAATTATACAAAAACTCAGAAGTAGAAGTAGAATTATTTTTTTCATTAGTGGTTATTTAGTTATTCTATGAATTGCCACGACCTTTAGGTCGTGGACTATATTAAATTCAGGTATTGGCTTTAGCCAAAATATTTTTAAAGTCATGTGTGAAATAAGCAAATGAATATGATCGCAAACGCAATTTATAGTATCAATAAAAATGTCTTTTTTTATGCTATTGTCTTTTATGTGTTGAATTAATAATGGCTTCAGCTCTTTGCTTATTAAATGCTCCCGGTTTTTGGTAGCCCAGATGAAATGTATTAACACTTTTGTGTATGGCATATAGTATCTGTTTTTTGGCTAAAGCCATTTACTTATTCTTTATCTTATCCACGACCTAAAGGTCGTGGCAATTGGTCGTGGCAATTGATCATAGCAACTAATTATCAAGTTTTATTTTCTAGTGTTGCAATGGTTTTTTTAGCAGCAGCCAATCTTATTTTGTTATTCTTTTCTACCAATTTATGTGTGATCCATTTCTCCATCCAATGATGTATGGGTACTAGCAACGATGCAATACAAACCATCACTAGCAACATGGGTAAAGGAGAATGATTTGTTGCATGAGCTAAGTATGGATGTATGTACAAATTGATAAATTCAAACACCAGCAGCAATGCAACCACTCCAAAAAACCGGATGAGTTTTTGATTGGCAATTATTGAATGGCTTAATAAAAGAAAGAGGATTACAAAAGTTATCAATCCCAATGCAATCGCTGCATATTGAAGATTGTGGTTTCTTTCTTCCTTTGCTTTTAATGCTGCTACTTCTATTTCTTGTTGCCTGAGTTTTTCATCAAAGGCAAGACTTTGAAATTGTCTTTGTTTTTGCTGGCTGAATAATGAATCATTGGCAACTTTAGTCAGATCAAGGTAAAAAAATGCACTATCCGGTTTATTCATCTTTCTGTAAAAAGCCGTTAAGAATCTGCCTGCATCCCGGATCTGTAACGTAAAAGTTTTTTGTTTTGCAATTATGAAAGATTGTTTTGCATAAAAAAGTGCTGAATCATTCTGCTGTATCTTTTCAAACACTTTTGCCATACCCAGGGATGTGAGGCAAAAATCTAAAAAGTTATCAGCTTTTGCTGAGTAAGGAATACTTTGCCTGTAATATTCCAATGCAATATTATGTTGTCCGGATTCTGTATTGATATTACCCAAAACCTGTAATGCACCACCAATTTGCCGGTCATAATTAATCTGATTGGCAATATAATATGCCTGTTGTGTATAAAATGTTGCAGAATCAATTTTTTTTAGTTCAAGATAAATCGCTCCTATGTTTACAAGGCATATTGAAAGGCCCTCTTTATCGTTTAATCTTTCTCCCAATTCTTTTGCCTTAAATAAATAATTTAAGGCCTGCTGATAATCACCCTGAGCTCTATAAACGTTTCCAATATTGTTGTAGTTTCTCCGACGCCCATCAGGGTTATTGATCTTTTCATTGATCTTTAAAGCTTTTAAATAAGCTTCCATTGCTTTGGGGTAATTACCTATAATACTATAGGCGGCCCCAACTCTGTTTAAACTAACTGCTTCTCCTTTTACAAAGTTAATACGCCGCGAAAGCGATAAAGCTTCCAAAGCAAAAGCCATAGCGGTATCGGGTTTTGATTCATGTAATTGGTAACTCAACTCCGCCAAATGCAGTACACGGCTTGTATCTTCTGTATCATTTTGCAGTAGATTTTTAATACTATCCCTGTTACCTGTTTGGGCATGGCTTTTATTAATGCATAAGGCAAGAGACAGGAGTAAAATTATTTTTTTCATAAGCGTTTAATTAGTTTGTTTCTCCCTTGCCCGCCGAAGATTCATCCATAGCTAAATCTTTGGATAATAAATCAGCCAAGGAGGGTTCAAGTTTTTCGAAAGTTTTTTTTGCCGCGGCCAGTCTTATCTGCTTATTTTTATCTGGTTCTCTTTTTCAGCATGATAATAAATAAGCAACCTTATGTTAGTTGGATTTCAATAAGTATGCTTTTTTTATTAAATCCAGTTTTGGAAAAGTATCTAAAAATGCTGAACGATTTTTATACATAATTCCTTCGTACTTGAATACAGTATCTCCATATCCGGAATAAAGCGAATCCACTACTTCCATGCCTTTTGTTACATGACCAAAGGGAGGATAACCAATAACACTCTTCGCTTCTCTTGTATCAAGCTGCATGTTATCCTTAAGGTTGATAAACAAAGCAAAGTCACGACTATCTTTACCATCCCTTGCAAAAGCTATGGTACCTCTTTTATTACTTGATATAACCTTTTCATCAGGCACTTTAAATGCTCCCCATTTGTGGCGAATGGTAGTATCTGAAATTCCAAATTGCGCAACCCAGTTTGGCCGTACTCTATAAAATAAGGTATTATCGTAAAGCCGATGTTTTAATAATTGATAAAACCTGTCCACGGCAAGTGGTGAATTCTCCCTGGTTATTTGCAGATCAAAAGAACCTTTTGATGTTTCAAACCTTGCTGCAAAAGTTTCCGGCGATTTCTCAGTGGCCCATGTTGACTTGAATACAGGGTTTGAACATCCTGTAATTACAATAAAGAGCAAAAATATTTTCTTCATAATTTTCTAATTAGTTTGTTTCACCTTCCAAAGTCGCAATCGTTTTCTTCGCCGCCGCCAGTCTTATTTTTTTATTCTTCTCAATCATTATTTTAGTTATCCATTTTTCCAACTTATGATGAAGCGGTATTAGCAGGGCTCCGATAGCAATCAATATAAGCAGCATCAGCACCGGTGAATGATTGGTGATATTGGCCAGGTAGGGGTGTATGAACAGGTTGATAAACTCAAACACAGCCAGCAGGCCAAGAATAGCAAAGAATTCTATGAATTTTTGTTTTACAATAATGCTGCGGCTAAGGACAAGGAATAAAATTATAAAGGTGATAAGACCAACAGCAATGGCAGCATATTGAAGATTGTGGTTTCTTTCTTCTTTTGCTTTTAATGCTGCTACTTCTATTTCTTGTTGCCTGAGTTTTTCATCAAAGGCAAGACTTTGAAATTGTCTTTGTTTTTGCTGGCTGAATATGGAATTGTTAGCAACTATTGAAGCGTCCTGGTAAAAAAAGGCACTATCAGCATTGAATTTTCTGTAATAAAAGGATAAAAATCTAACAGCATCCCGCACTTGTTCGGTAAATCCCCTTTCTTTAGCCAGTAACAAAGACTGCCTTGCATAAAAAAGAATGGAGTCCTTTTGCCTGATTTTTTCAAACAGTTTTGCAATGTCTAAAAATATTTCGCTTAACCTTAAATCATTTTTTGCTTCTTTGGAGTAAGGAATGCTTAAACGATAATGTTCTAATGCCGAATTATTTTGCCCTAACTCGAAATGAATTTTCCCTAATGTATTTAAGGTATTGCCTACTAACCTTGAGTAATTGATGTTATAAGCAATATTATACCCCTGTTGAGCATACAACCTTGCAGAATCAAAAATTTTCAAATTGTTATATGTCAGAGCAATATTATCACAGACGACTGAAATAACAAGCTTGTTGCCTAACTGTTCTGCTAAGCGTTTGGCTGCAAAATAATACTCTAAAGCCTGCCGGTAATCTTCCTGTTCCCGATATATGTTTCCAATGTTGTTTAAATTCCTTTGTTTACCATCAAGGTTATTTATCTTTTCATTGATCTGTAAAGCCTGTAAATAAACCTCCATTCCCTTGGCATAATTACTAAAAGAACCATAAGCATTTCCAACTCTGTTCAAACTTATAGCTTCTCCTTTTAAAAAACCAATACGACGTGAAAGTTCTAAAGCCTGCAACGCCAGTATCATCATTGTATCCGGTTTCGATTCGACATATTCAAAACTCAGATCTGCTAAGTGCAGCACCCGGCTTGTATCTTCTTTATCATTTAGCAGTAATTGTATAATGCTGTCCCTGTTACCTGTTTGAGCAATTAAACTGGTCATGCAAATGCACATCAGCAGAAGTAAAATTATCTTTTTCATAAGCGGTAATTAATTACCCACACTGCCATCAGATTGCAATCTGATGTGTAGTGGGGGTGCTGATAATAATATTTTATTCTGAAACTAATCCACGGCTTTTCAGCATGGGCTTAATGTCCGGATCATGTCCCCGGAAAGCCTTGAACATTTTGCCATAGTCTTCCGTATTGCCACGGGATAAGATCAT
>JAYWCV010000141.1:0-18297 GCA_043780275.1 Chitinophagaceae bacterium | reverse complement strand
TGAAAATAAAGAACCACAAAGTTTCCCGGGGTGCTTTCGATTTTTTTCGAATGGCTGAGAACAAACCCGTAGAACCTGATCAGGATAATGCCTGCGCAGGGAGGTGACAAAATTTATTTTAGCTCCCCCTGTAATTTGCATTTTCCTTCATTTAAGTAACTTTTAAAAAATAAAAAATGAAGAAGATTGTATTTTTATTTGCCGTTTCTTTTTTCAGTATGGCTGCTTTCAGTCAGCATGAAACATCAACCTTGCAAAAAGATAGTTTTTTATTATTGGAACCCATTGAAGTAAAAGCAATCAGAGCAGGTATTCATGCTCCGTTCACAAAAACAAATATTTCTGCTGCCGAAATTGAAAAAAAGAATCTTGGCCAGGACATCCCCTTTTTCTTAAATCAGATTCCATCGGCAGTCATTAATTCGGATGCAGGGAATGGCGTAGGATATACCGGTATCAGAATTCGTGGCACAGATGCCACCCGGATTAATGTTACGTTGAATGGCATCCCCTATAATGATCCTGAATCGCAGGGAACATTTTTTGTAGATATGCCTGATTTTATGTCGTCTGTCGGCAGTATTCAGGTACAACGGGGAGTGGGTACTTCATCGAATGGAGTCGGCGCATTTGGAGCAACAATTAATATCAGTACCAATGAAGTAAAAGATAAACCCTATACTGAATTCAATAACAGTTTTGGATCTTTCAATACCCAGAAGAATACGTTGAAAATTGGAAGCGGATTGATTGGCGGACATTTTACAACCGACTTCCGATTATCGCGTATAAGCAGTGACGGGTTTGTAGACAGGGCAAGCAGCAACTTAAAATCGTATTATCTCTCTACTGCATACATCAATAAAAAATCATCTATCCGGTTCAATCATTTTTCTGGTGATGAAAAAACATACCAGGCATGGTACGGGGTATCTCAGAAAGATTTAACAAGCAGAAGAACTTTTAACCCTGCCGGTATGGATAAACCGGGAACGCCATACAACAATGAAACCGATAATTACAAGCAGGATCATTATCAACTTTTCTTTAATCATCAGTTCTCAGAAAACCTGACCTTATCTAATGCCATATTTTATATAAAGGGAAAAGGGTTTTACGAACAATATAAAGCCGACCAGAAATATGCAAAGTATGGTTTACCGGATCAAGTTGTTGGTACTGTTACCATCAAACGTTCAGACATGATACGCAGGTTATGGCTGGATAATGATTTTTATGGTAATATTCTTTCACTTCAGTACAAGAAAAATAAGAACGAATTTACATTGGGTGGAGGAATTACAAAATATGATGGCAATCATTTTGGAGAAATTATCTGGGCAGAAAAAGGATTGAAACTACCTGCCGGCTGGTATGATTTGAATGCAGATAAAACCGATGCAAGTTTTTTCTTTAAAGAATTAACGCATCTTACTGCAAACTGGACTTTATTTTATGACGTTCAATACAGAAATGTACGATATACCATTAGTGGATTCAGAAACAATCCCAGATTAGACGTGAACAGCAATTATCATTTCTTTAATCCAAAACTGGGAACCAGTTATACAAAAAATGGATGGCAGGGATATGTATCTCATGCTATTGCAAACAGAGAGCCCAACCGTGCAGATTTTGAAACCAGTGCTTCGATTAAACCCAAATCTGAACGACTGTATGATACAGAAATTGGTATAGAGAAAAGATTGTCGAAATCGCAATTCGGTATTACGCTTTACCATATGCTTTATAAAGACCAATTAGTGCTGACAGGTCAGATCAATGATGTTGGGGCTTATACAAGAACCAATATACCGGATAGCTACAGAGCCGGCATTGAATTAGAAGGAACTACTCAAATAAATAAATGGCTGAAAGCCTCTGCCAACCTTAGTTTAAGTAAAAATAAAGTGAAAAGCATTACAGAATTTATTGACAACTATGATATTGGCGGACAAAAAATAAATAAATATTCAAATACGGATATCGCTTATTCACCATCAATCATTGGCGGAACAAACTTTACGATACTACCTTGTAAAAGTGTTGAATTGAACTTCAGTAATAAATATGTTGGTAAACAATATCTGGATAATACCCAAAATGAAAACCGGAAATTGAATGCCTTTTTTGTACAGGATATAAATGCCATCTATACCATCAAAAAAGGTTGGATGAAAGAAGCGAATATCATTTTACAACTGAACAATGTATTGAATAAAAAATACGAACCGAATGGTTATACGTTCAGTTATATTTCAGGAGGAGCTTTAATTGACAATAATTATTATTTCCCGATGGCCGGCAGTAACTTCATGCTGGGGTTAAATATTAAACTTTAATTTTTTTTGTAAACAAAAAACCGGCGACCTGTTAATTCGATCGCCGTTTTTTTTATTTAGGGCCAAATTTTTCGTTCCATTCCAGGATACCACCTACCAGGTTTCTTGTTTTTTTAAAACCCAGCATTTCTAAAAACATGGCCGCTTGCAAGCTTCTTTTGCCACTGCGGCAATGAATGATTAATTCTTCCTCTTTCAGTTCATCAATTTCATCTATCTGCATACTCAATATTTTACCCAACGGAATTAATTGAGCACCGATATTTGTTTCGGCATATTCGTCGGGTTCTCTAACATCTATTACATGCAAAATCTCTCCACTATCCATCCTTGTTTTTAATTCTTCAACAGTAATATTTTCCATACATATTTTTTATTTTTTACTGAAATTCCAGCGAATCGATTGCCGGCTTTGTAACACTAAGCCAAAGGTCCATCATTTGACCAGGTCTTATTTTTAATCGTCTACCTGTTTCATCAAATTTTTCAGGGCTTTGTTTATAAATAAACGCATTTAAAGTGTCTGAAATTCCATCAGAAATAATAGCACCAATGCTTATTCCATTTGACTCTAATAATATTTTTGCCTGCTCATACGTCATGCCTACTATTCCGGGAACGATGAATTCATTTTTCCCGATACCATCGCCCAAAACCAATGTAATGCCACTTCCCATCTGTATTTTTGTACCACTTCCAACTTCTTTGCCTTCAAACATTTGAACCAAAACAGAATTTTTTGCAAAGTCTGGTCTAAACAATGTATCCGCAATTCGTAATCCCATATTTTTTAAAATCATTTCAGCATTACGAAAACTGTACCCAATCAAATTAGGCATTTCTACAAATGGAGGAACTTTACGATTTATTGTCAGGTATATATTCCGGTTAACTTTCACCACTGCATCCGGTTCCGGAAACTGTTTAATGATAGAGTTTGGAGCAGATGTATCGATATATACAGAATCTTGGATGACTACTGTGAAGCCCTGATCATCAAGCATTTTTTCGGCTTCATTAAAATCTTTTCCAACTACAGAGGGAATGGTTTTAAAATCGCCATGATGTGTAATCCAGTCAAGCGAATACATAAACAAAATAAATACCGTCGCAAATAAAACCAGTGCGGCAAGTAAGTTTACAAAAAAGGAACGATTAGTGATGAAATTGAACATAAATTTTTATAATGCTATGCAATAATATTTTTAATTTTTTGATTCAAAAAACAATCCTGTTTCCCGAATTAAAAACACTCCTGAACCAATTTTGTATAAAACTCTTTTAACGACCATCCCATGGCAATAACCTGTTGTGGCACAAGACTGACATCACTTTGTCCGGGTATTGTATTTATTTCGAGCATAAAAGGTTTTGCTTTTTCTTCGTTATAAATAAAATCAATGCGTACAACACCGCGGCAATTGAATAAATTGTAAATTTTTAAAGCCGCCTCTCTCACTTTATTTGCAACCGTTTCTTCTACATCAGCAGGTGTTACTTCCTTAGCAATGCCATCATATTTAGCTTCGTAATCAAAAAACTCATTATTACTGATAATCTCTGTCATTGGAAGGCAAATAATATGGCCTTTTGTTTTAAATACACCGATTGTAAGTTCTCTTCCTACAATCATTTCTTCAACCAATACCTGGTCATCTTCTGCAAATGCTTTATCCATTGCAGCCTGAAGAAATAATGGATCATTCACTTTACTCATCCCAATACTGGATCCGCCATTATTTGGTTTTACAAAAACCGGAAAATTCAATTGTGCCGAAATTTGTTCAACTTCAAAAGAAATATGTTTAAATAAATGAACCGAGTTGGCTACATCTATACCGGCCATGGCAGCTACAGCAACCGTATACCGCTTATTGAAAGTGATTGCAGAACTGGCTGCATCGCATGAACAGTACGGAATTTTCAGTGTATCGAAATAACCCTGCAGTTTACCATCTTCACCGGGAGTTCCATGAATTCCGATAAATACTGCATCAAATTTAATTTTTTGATTATCGATCTGCAGGGAAAAATCATTTTTGTCAATTTCAATCTTTCTTCCGTCAATTAATTCATGAATCCAACCAGACGGATTTATATCAATGACAAAAACCTGGAAAAGTTCTTTATCCAGATTTTTCTCTATTGTAATCGCACTTTTATACGAAATAACTGCTTCACCCGAATACCCACCTGTTACTAAAGCAATTTTCTTTTTATTTACCATGAATCTAAAAAATTATAATTTAATCCCCTTTCAACTAGCAAAAAAACGTGTAAATTTCTTTTATACAAAAAAAGAAATCATTTTATTGATTTCCCAATCCTTCATTACCACTAGCTAAACCAAATTTCCATTATCCATCCTATTGTTTTTTTTCAAACTGAAACATAGCTGTCTTTTCTTATACAATCCGATGAATTCAATTTCAATGTATATGTTTCAAATGTATATCCAAGATCTCCTGATTTTGAAACATCCGAAAAATCTGGATATCATGTAAGAACAAAACGATAAACATGAACATTAAATATTTCATGGTAGCTTTTTAGCAAATATTTAAAATAATAAAGGTGAAGAATCAACGAATATTCTTCACCTTTTTACAGCGGAACATATCACCCGCCTGAATTAAGCAGAAACTGCTTTACTTTATAAGTACTTTCAAGTTACGATAAATATGCCACTCCTCTGCTATTGAAAGCAAGTTGTTATCCACAACTTATTTAAATATGAAGTTTTTCTTTTTTAACCATCAGTTCTTCAACTGTTTCCTTATACAAGTCGTCAGGCACACAACAATCTACCGGGCAAACTGCTGCACACTGTGGTTCTTCATGAAAACCCTGACATTCTGTACACTTGTTTGGTACAATATAATATAAATCGTTACTGATAGGATCATTTTTTTGATCCGCATCAATTGAAGTTCCGTCCATCAGGGTATACATACCTTTCATGGAAGTGCCATCGCTGATGGCCCAGGAAACTCCGCCTTCATAAATAGCGTTATTGGGGCATTCCGGTTCGCAAGCCCCGCAGTTAATACATTCTTCTGTGATAATAATTGCCATAATAGTTCAGTTAATGGGTTGAGAATTACATTTGCATCAAATTTATATCCAATTCATGAATTTACAACATCGTATTTATTTAATGAAAAGTATCGGTAAATATATTTTATCCGATAGTGAAGAGTGGAATAATGTGAAAGAGAATGCCAGTCAGCATAATGGTTGGTTTATTCCTGACTTTATTGATTTAGCATCTAAAAACATTGCTTACAATTATTTATCAGAGGAAAAATTATCTGCATGGACAGCATTTTATAAAATAGAAGAAGAAGAATCTAAAAGTCCAAAAAAAGTAGGAATTGTAATGGCGGGCAATATCCCCTTAGTTGGATTTCATGATTTGCTGTGTGTATTTATTTCGGGGAATAATGCTCTAGTTAAAGCTTCTTCGAAGGATGATAAACTGATCAGACACCTGGTAGCTAAACTTATAGAATGGGATAAAGAAGTCGCAGAGCTTATCCAATTTTCAGACATGCTGAGAAATTGTGATGCATATATTGCTACCGGCAGTAATAATTCTTCCCGGTATTTCGAGTATTATTTCAGTAAATTCCCACATATCATTCGTAGAAACAGATCTTCTGTAGCTATTTTAAGTGGTGGAGAAACGGAGGATGAATTAGTAAACCTGGCTGATGATGTTTATTTGTTTTTTGGACTGGGCTGCCGGAACGTGACTAAAATTTATGTGCCCGAAAACTATGATTTTGTTTCATTGCTGAATGCTTTTAAAAAATATGATATACTTGCAATGAACAATAAGTATAAAAATAATTACGACTACAACCTGGCCATTCATTTATTGAATGCAAAATATTATATGAGCAATGACTCCATTTTATTGATTGAAGACAAGGCCATATTCTCACCGATAAGTCAATTGAATTTTGAATATTATCATACACTGGATGATCTTCAACAAGAACTAAAAAATAATACAGATATTCAATGTATTGTTGGACATGAAACTGTACCTTTTGGTATGGCACAAAACCCCGGTTTGATGGATTATGCCGATGGTATTGACAGTATGCAGTTTTTGATGTGCTTGTAAAAATAAATTCTCTGAAAATATTTTTTTAATTTTGTAATACAAGTACGAAGAGCTTAGTAAATTTTTTGTTAAACTGGCTAAACAATTTTAAAAGGCATGACAGCTTTCGTTATTTTGTGCCAATGGCATATTTATTGTCCTTTGATTAATCATTAAAAACTTAATTCGATGAAGTGGAAACAATTATTACTTATTGTAAGCATCAGTGCTACAACAGCAATTGGAAGCGTATGGGTTTATGATTCTTATTTCAAAAAACAGGCAATTGACATTCAGGGAAATGCTAAAATCCCCTCAAACTATGCAGGTTTTTTTGATGGCGATCAAAAACCCGAATCACTGGATTTCACCTCCGCATCTTCTGCAGCCTTGCCGGCAGTTGTTCATATAAAAACAAAGATTCCTGCAAAAAAAATCGGCAATAATCTTCCCAGGCAACGTCGTGGTGTATTCGATGACATGTTTGAAGATTTTTTCAATAACAGTCAAGGTGGAATTATTCCTGAACAAAGAGCATCTGGTAGTGGAGTTATCATCAGTGAAGACGGATATATTGTTACCAATAATCACGTAATCAGCAATGGTCAGGATGGTGTTGCAGAAGATATTACCGTTACACTTCATAATAAAAAAACATTCAAAGCCCGTCTGATTGGAAAAGATCCAAGTACTGACTTGGCGGTTTTGAAAATTGACAGCAAGAGTCTACCCTACCTGGTTTATGGAAATTCAGATAATGTAAAAGTTGGCCAATGGGTATTAGCCGTTGGTTATCCTTTAACTCTGGAAACTACCGTGACTGCCGGAATCGTTGGAGCAAAAGGCCGGTTTTTAGATATCAACAGTCGTCAAAGCAGTACACCGATTGAATCTTTTATTCAAACAGATGCTGCCGTAAACCAGGGTAATAGCGGTGGTGCTTTAATTAATACCAATGGTGAATTAATCGGCATCAATTCTGCCATACTGGCTCCCAACGGAACGTATGCCGGATATTCATTTGCTATTCCGGTGAACCTGGTGAAAAAAATCATCAACGATATCATACAATATGGTAATGTACAAAGAGCATACCTTGGTATTGCAGCTGCAAACGACAAATTAGATGAAGGAGGTGGTGCATATGTAGGTACTGTAAGCAAAGATGGAGCTGCTGCATCAGCCGGAATAAAAAACGGGGATGTGATTACAAAAATTAATGATATTGTCATTAACTCATGGACCGAGCTACAAGGTACTGTTGCATCTTATCGTGTAGGTGATAAAATAAAACTCACCTATAAAAGAGATGGAAAAGAATATAGTTCAACAGCTACCTTAAAAAATAAAGTGGGTAATTATGATGAAGTAGCCGTTATGAATATTGCAGACAAACTGGGTGCAGAGCTTATTACTTTAGATAAAACGAAAGCCAATCAATACAATATTTCCGGTGGTGTTATTGTAAAATCAATAAAAGAAGGTGGCCCTATCAGCCGAACAAGAATTTTGGAAAGCTTTATCATCACGTCGGTTAATGGAAAGCCAATAAACTCGATTGATGATCTGAATGCTGCAATTAGTGCGATGTATGGCAGTGTAAAACTGGAAGGCATTTATCCGGGTTATGATGGAATATATACATACCCGTTGAATCTTGATTAATCTTATTACTCAATTTTTTATAAAAGCTCCGGACAAACCGGGGCTTTTTTATTTTTCAAATATTATATAATCCCATGCTTTCATTTCTATAGAATCAATAGTTGAAAATTCTATATATTTTTCTGTAAAAATATTTTTAAATGACCCGGATATATGTTTATCATTTATTTGAAACTGCCAGACGGAGTCTGATAAATTAAGCAAGACAAAAACCTCCCGGTCTCCGTTTTGTCTTAAATAAGCAAATACATGTTTATTATCGGATGTATTTATGCGGAAAGTTTTTGCATTTTCATCGGACTCACGGAATGCCAGATTTGTATAACGCAGTGTAAATAATGTTTTATAAAAATCTTCCAATTCATTTTTCCCTGTCCATTGAATAACATCTTTTTTAAAAAATTCCAATCGCTTTTTATTAGGCAACTCCTGGCCACTGTAAATAAGTGGTATGCCCGGCCATGTACAACTGAATACAGCCAAAGCTTTGGCCATATCGCCATACTTTTCATATTCGGTGCCATTCCAGCTATTTTCATCGTGGTTAGATGTAAACCAGGAAAGGATTGATCCTTTGGGTGGAATGTTTTCGTATTTTTTCAATACAGAATCTAATGACGCAATGGTTAATTTGTTTTGGTAAAAATCTTTTGTTGTATGCATCCATGTCCATGTATAAGCAGCATCAAAAACTTCCATGTATTCCGGATGATCTAATGGATCTAATTCGCCCAGCCAAAATACAGGTTTTATTTTTTCCAATTCAGTTCTGGCTTCCTTCCAGAAATCCAGCTCCACCCAAAAAGCAAGATCGGCCCTAAATCCGTCAATATCGGTTTCTTTTATCCAAAAAGCCATCGCATCGATCATTGCTTTGCGCATCTGTGCATTGGAAAAATCCAATTCAATAATATCATCCATACCGGATGCAATTTTAAAGTCATTGGTACTGCTATCTTTCTCATACCATTCCGGATTGGATTTAGTCCATACATGATCCCAACCAGTATGGTTAGCCACCCAGTCAATGATTACTTTAAATCCCATTTCATGTGCCTTTTTCACCAGTTTTTTAAAATCGTCCAGGTTGCCAAATTCCGGATTGATAGCTGTATAATCGGAACAGGCATAATAACTTCCCATCTCCCCTTTTTTATTTTTTTGTGCAATTGGGGTAATGGGCATAAACCAAAGCACTTCAACTCCCATTAATTTAAGTCGGGGTAATTCTTTTGCAAATGCATTGAAAGTCCCATCAACAGTATATTGCCGAAGATTAACTTCATAAATATTGGTCTGCTGAATCCAATCCACCCTATTGAAGTTTCCACTACTCATTGATGCTGAATTTGATTTTTTTTCTGAACAAGCCGACAGCAGAAAAATAATGATAAAAAGTTTATTAAATCGCATATAAAAAAATGAAATTGGAAGTTAATACAATTTTTCAGTTCATGTCTATGAATGAAAAACAGTATGACAACAAACAATGTACCTTTACAACTGACATATACTTAAGCATGAAAAGTTTTGATGTTCCCATAATTTATCGAAGTCCATTAATTTCAGCTATTAAAAAAAAGCGGAAAGAATTAGATAAAATGAAAAAAGACCTTGAACCAACATTGTTGGATCTTGGACCTATTCAGTTTTACCTGGCCCGTCATTTTGGATTTTGCTACGGAGTAGAAAATGCAATTGATATCGCTTTCAGAACCGTTGAAGAAAACCCAGGAAAACGAATTTTTCTTTTGAGTGAAATGATTCACAATCCACAGGTTAATGATGATTTAAAAGCTCATGGCGTTTCTTTTTTGCAAGACACGTATGGCCAAGAGCTGATTTCTTTTGATGAATTAACAGCAGAAGATATCGTATTGATTCCTGCATTTGGAACAACATTAGAAATAGAAGCGAAACTGAAAAACATAGGAATACAAACCGAGAAATATAATACAACCTGTCCTTTTGTTGAAAAAGTTTGGAATCGTTCTGCAGCCATCGCAGAAAATAATTATACCATTATCATTCATGGTAAACCAAAACATGAAGAAACCAGGGCAACCTTTTCACATGCAGCATTCAATGCTCCATCCGTTATTGTAAAAGATATGGAGCAAGCCGTAGCATTGGCCAAGTATATTAACAAGGAGAAAACCAATGCCGATTTCTATGTTGAATTTGCCGGGCAATATTCTGATGGTTTTGATATTGAGCAAGATCTGGAAAGGATCGGTGTAGTCAATCAAACAACGATGCTGGCCAGCGACACGCAAGCTATTGCCGATTTTTTAAAACAGACCATGCAATACAAACATCATATAGATGAAAATAATATCAGTGATCGCTTTGCAGACACCCGGGACACATTATGTTACGCAACAAATGATAATCAAACGGCAGTGATTGGCATGCTGAATACAGATGCAGACCTGGCCATTGTTGTAGGAGGTTATAATTCTTCTAACACTTCGCATTTGGTTGAACTCTGTGAAGAAAAACTGCCAACTTATTTTATTAAAGATGATGAGAATATTCTTTCTGCAAACAGCATACGGCATTATTTATTGAATAAAAAAGAAGAAATTATTACTGAAGATTATTTACCGGAAAACAAGCCCTTGAAAATTCTGATTACCTGTGGAGCTTCATGCCCTGATGCTTTTGTAGAATCAGTGATTAATAAAATAGCGGGGTTTTATAAAACAACCATCTCTTTAAATGAAATGATGCTTCAGTTCGAGAACTAAAGCATCACTTCATTTATTTATAACCCTGCTTATTTGTACAACAAGTTATAATACTCATGTGCCATACGGTTGCTGTCAAATTGAAATTGAACATCCCGCATACCGTTCTTTGTTATCTGTCTCCATGTATTGTAATCGTTATAATATAATGGTAGAATCTCCTTTTCAAGAATATCATACAGTTTACTTAAATCATATTCATCCTGTTCGTGAACTGTCATATGCTCATAATCGGCTTTTGGAATCACAAAACCATTATTTCCATGATTCACAAATTCCGGTATCCAGCCATCATCCGTAGAAAAATTAACGGCACCATTCATTGCGGCTGTCATGCCACTGGTTCCAGATGCTTCCCTGGGCACTCTTGGATTATTTAACCAACAATCGGAAGCCTGCTTCAATCTTTTTGACAAGTGTAATTCGTAACCAATCATAACAGCAACATTTTTATACTTTTTACTAATATGAACGAGTTTATTAAACTCTGTAATAGCCGGATAATCGACCGGGTATGGTTTTCCGGCCCAGATTATCTGTACCGGATACGTTGAATTGCTGAGTAGTTTTTCAAATCGATCTTCATCCGTAGTTAAAAAATCTGCTCTTTTATATCCTGCAAAACGCCTGGCCCAACCAATGGTAAAAATATTCGGATCAAATATCTTTCCGGTTTGATCTGCCACAATTTCAAATGCTCTTTTCTTTAAATATTTTTTACGGTCATCAAATGCATAATCATTGCCTTCATCTTTGGCTCGATACAATTGCTTATCCGACCAATATTTCCAGTTTTGTGAATTGGTAATGGAAATGATCGGACAGATATTTTCATATTTTTCCCACATTTTCCTGGATACATGTCCATGCAACTGTGACACACCATTAGCTATTCTTGCAAAACGCAATGCGGCCAATGAATGATTAAATTGCTCCGAGCTATCGCTGGTTAATTTTTTTACCTGTTCTATCGTTAACCCGCAGAAATATCCCATTTTATGACATAGATGAATATCATGTTTTTCATTACCGGCTTCTTCTGGTGTATGTGTAGTAAATACCAGTCTGCTTCTTACCTCTTCAATATTATTATTGAATTTTTTATATAAATGAAATGCAGACGAAATGCCATGAGCCTCATTCAAATGATATACTTCCGGATCGAAACCAATCTCTTCCATTAACCGGGCTCCACCAACACCCAACAAAATAAATTGAGCAACTTTAGTTGCTACGTTTGCATCGTATAACCGATGCGATATTGTTTGTGATACATAATCGTTCTCCGGCAAGTCGGTACTTAATAAAAACAATGGAGCCGAATTAAATGTTTCCGGTTTCAGGTATAAAGCTTTTACCCATACCGGGTGTTCGTGAATCGAAATTTGGAATTTTATGCCGGTATCTTCCAGGAAACCTGCATTCTTTTCCATCCAGCTAACCTGCAATGTTTCGTCCTGGTTACGCATCTGATCGTAGTATCCGTATTTCCATAAGATGCCCACTCCTATCAGGTTCTGTCTTAATTCATATGCACTACGCATATGAGATCCGGCAAGGTATCCCAAACCTCCACTATATATTTTTAAGGGTTGATGAATGCCAAACTCCATGGAGAAGTATGCTGCTTTCTTCGAATAAATTTCACTAACCTGATAAGGGACTTTATAATTTGTATAATTCATAATGTGTTCATTTTACACATTGGCAAGATACAAGCAATCTTACAATATCTTTTTTCGCTTGCATCTGCACCAGGTGTTTCTAAAATTTTTTAATGGAAAAGAGTTGTATTTATTTTTTTCCAGAGTTTTTCTTTTTTGCAAAACTACCATCAAATTTACAATCTAACCCGTGGCGTGAACCACAAGCTCCTGTTTCTTTAATTTTTACAGTAGAAGAACTGAAAATTAATTCTATTGAACATGGATCTCCGTTTTGTCTATAAACAGCAGTTCTTGAATTGATAAAACTTGCTTCCCCTTTTAATTCACCGGTACATTCTCCATCTTTACTTTCTATATGTATAAAAAAATAAATCATTCCAGCTTTTCGGCCATCCCTGATTGAAACCAGGTTCTTTTTATCTTTCCGGTAGTCGGCAGAAAATTTATTTACGCTGGATAATGTATCGATTGGGTTTATTAAATCAACATTTTTTTCATTTAATGCATCAGTCATAATTAAAATCATCGATCGGGAATTTTTTTCAAAAACAAAAACGTCCTTCCCATCACTTACCGATCCATCTTCATTTTTTTTCAACACAGCTTTACTGATGGAAAAACGTTTGTCAATGCTGCTAATCTGTTGTGTCATCGGATTTGTATCCGGCTCTAAAAATGTAGCAGCTCCCAGAAATTCATTCTTTTCCCCAAGGAAAATAAGCAAGGCTTTAGACGTTGATCTATTAAATGCATTAACCAACAAATACGTTTCCTTTTCACTCACAACCACTTTGCCAACAGGATAAAATTTTGGTTTAGACGATTTTCCGAAAAGATTAATAACTACAGAATCGGGTACAAATTGCTTAAACACCGTACGGCTAATTAATAATGAATCATTGAAAGGTTTTTTTAAATCTTCATCAGTCAGCTGATAATTTAAATGAAGAAGCGGGAAAAAATTTACAAAGTCTTTTACTTCTACCGGATCTTCTCCCGACATAAGTACTTTCTTTTCTTCCTTGCAGGAAAATGAAATAAACAATAATAAAAAAAAACTAATAAAGCTTGAACGACTCATACGGTATATTGATTTTGAAAAACTAACCAGGCGGACAATTTAATTATTTATTTGAAGAAAAAACAATTTGACGAAAAATGAAAATTATTTTTAGATTTGTCTAAATAATAATTTAGGCACAATGACTTATTCAACCAGTGAGGAAAATTATATTAAAGAAATATATCATCTTCAATCCGAATCCGATATTGTTTCTACCAATGCGCTGTCTGCTGCATTGAATACCAGGCCAGCTTCTACCACCGACATGTTAAAGAAACTCAAGAAGAAAAAGTTAATCAATTACCAACCCTATAAGGGCTTTAGCTTAAGTGATGAAGGAATTAAAGTGGCTTTGGGTATTGTTCGCCGACATCGGCTTTGGGAATTTTTTCTTTCAGAAAAACTGCAATTTGATTGGGATGAAGTACATGCAGTTGCTGAAGAACTTGAACACGTAAGCAGTCCGAAACTGATTGACAAACTGGATCAATTTTTAGGATTTCCAAAATTCGATCCACATGGAGACCCCATTCCAGATGTGAATGGTAAAATAGAACCCAAGGTTACTTATTCGTTGGCTGAATACGGCCTTAATAAACTGGTCATAGTATCTCAGGTGCTGAACCAGTCTAAAGAAATGCTCGATTTATTAAGTCATAATAAAATCGCCATCGGTACTAAACTGGAAATCAAAAAAAGATTCGGATTTGACAAATCAATAGAAATTAAAATCAGCAGACAACCTGCATTTACTATCAGCGAACAATTAGCAAAAAATATTTTTGTAAACCATGAATCGTAATAGGGACCTGGATAACTCATTAAGCGAAGTTCATGGTACAGTAGATACAACTGCCATGCATAAACCGGTTTGGAAAAGAATTCTTTCCTATTTCGGTCCTGCATACTTGGTTAGTGTGGGATATATGGATCCGGGAAACTGGGCCACCGATTTGGCAGGAGGAAGCCAGTTTGGTTATAAATTAATCTGGGTGCTTTTAATGAGCAACCTGATGGCTTTGTTGTTGCAACATTTGTCCATCAAACTTGGTATAGTACGAGGCAGAGATCTGGCACAGGCAAACCGGGAAACCTATCCGAAAGTTATTAATTTCTTTCTTTATATACTTGCAGAAATTGCCATTGCAGCAACCGACCTTGCCGAAGTACTTGGAATGGCCATTGGTATTCAGCTTTTAACCGGCATGCCTTTGATGTATGCGGTGATAATAACTGTTTTGGATACCTTTATACTTTTGGTATTGCAGCGCTATGGTATGCGAAAAATGGAAGCATTCATTATTGCATTGATTGCCATCATCGGATTTTCTTTTTTAGTGGAAATCATATTGGCTAAACCGGTTTTTGAAGAAGTAATGGCAGGCTTTGTTCCAAGCATACCCAACAGCACGGCCTTGTACATTGCAATTGGTATTATTGGTGCTACAGTAATGCCTCACAATCTCTATTTACATTCCGCATTGGTTCAAACAAGAAAAATAAAACGGGATAAAATAAGTATCAAGAAGGCCATTAAATTTAATACGATAGATACAGCCATAGCATTGAATCTTGCATTTTTAGTTAATGCTGCAATTTTAATTTTAGCGGCAGCTGTTTTTTACAAGACCGGAAGAACAGATGTTGCTCAAATAAAAGAAGCACACGAATTACTGGCACCGATGTTGGGAAGTAAATGGGCTCCTATTTTATTTGCAGTGGCTTTAATTGCTGCCGGACAAAGTTCTACAATTACAGGTACCCTTGCCGGACAGATTGTAATGGAAGGCTATTTAAGGATCAGGTTGAATCCAATTATCCGGAGATTGATAACCCGATTAATTGCCATTATACCGGCTGTCATTGTCATCTCCATTTATGGCGAAGACCATATAGACAGCCTCCTCATTTTTAGCCAGGTAATACTGAGTTTGCAATTAGGCTTTGCCATAATTCCTTTAATACATTTTGTAAGTGACAAAGAAACCATGGGGGATTTTGCCATTAAACCATTCGTGAAAATAGGAGCATGGTTAATAACTACCATTCTTGTTTATCTAAACTTAAGAATGGTATTAGAAGAAGCGATTAGTTTTTTTAATGATTCAGAAAGTTTAATTTGGAAAATGGTTATCATTCTGGCATCTATCTTATTTATTACTTTATTAATCATTTCTTTCGTTTATCCATTGATGAAAAGAAAAAAACAAGGTGTTCCAATTCTTTTGCATCCTGAATCAACTGATCTGGGAATATTAAAAGCACCGGTATTTGAAAAAATAGCCATTGCTCTTGAATTTGGTGACAACGATCAGAAACTTTTATCTCATGCCTTAGGTCAAAGTCATGTTGGTTCTGAATTTCTTTTAATTCATATTGTGGAAAGTGCTACCGCAAAAATATATGGCAGTAATACAGCCGATCTGGAAACTTTAAAAGACCAGGAAAAATTGGACGCATATGTCAATCAGTTAAAGCAACAAGGTTATCTTGCCAAAGGAATTTTAGGATTTAATTTCCGGTCAAAAGAAATTATCCGGATTGTTTCCGAAGAAAATGCAGATATGTTGGTGATAGGTGCACATGGGCATACAGGCATCAAAGACTGGATTCATGGAGAAACAATTGACAGCGTAAGACATGAATTAAAAATACCCGTACTGATTGTACAAGTATCAAAATAATAACTACTCTTTGATTGTTTTTTTCTCTCGTGTTAAATGTTTAAACCGGCTAAATGTTTCCGGCTTTATATTAAGATAGGAAGCAAGATACTTCTGAGAAACCCGTTGAATTAATTTTGGATTTTTTTTAAAAAATTGGATAAACCGTTCCCGGGGACTCGTTTTTATCATTTGAATATGCCATTTATTTTGAAGTATTAAAGTTGATGTAATAACCAATCTTCCTAACCTTTCCATTTTAATAGATTGAGAAAATAATTTTTGCAAATCATCATATTTAATTGAAATCAATGTACAGGGTTCTAATGCTTCTATTAAATAAACAGATGGGGTTCTGGTATAAAATGATTCCTGAGATTGAATGAAGTGCCCCTCACTGGAAATTTGCGTATTAATTTCCTCTTTTTCATTTAAATAATATTTACGGGCAATACCCTTGATAATGAAATTGAAATAATTTTCAATGTCCCCTTCTTTGCTGATATAATCTTTTTTAGAAAACTTTCTGACAATCACATAAGGAGCAATATGTGAAAAATATTCTTCTTCAGAAATGACTACGAACTTATTCAAATACTTAAAAAATGGCCCGGCTACTTCCATTTGTATTCCTTTCTTTGAAATTACAACATAATTGATTCAAATCAATCAATCTCAAAAGAGTTCTTTCGTAGTTTTTAAATGAACTCTATAGGTTAATTATGTTCTGCATTTGATTATCCATTAAATTTGCATCCAATTTTATAAATATTATTAAGCAATAATTATGTCGAACAAGATTAAAGTAACAAACCCTGTAGTAGAACTGGATGGCGATGAAATGACCCGGATCATCTGGAAATTCATTAAAGACAAATTAATTCTCCCTTATGTGGAAGTAGATATAAAATATTTTGACCTTGGTATGGAGTACCGTGATGAAACCAACGACCAGGTAACCATTGATGCCGCTAATGCAATTAAAGAACATGGCGTAGGTATCAAATGTGCCACCATTACACCGGATGAGGATCGGGTAAAAGAATTCAACCTGAAACAAATGTGGAAGAGCCCTAACGGCACAATCCGTAATATATTGGATGGTACTGTATTTCGTGAGCCGATCGTTTGTCAGAATGTACCACGTCTGGTTCCAAACTGGACAGCACCTATCTGTATAGGCCGTCATGCATTCGGCGATCAGTATCGTGCAACTGATTTTGTAACAAAAGGAAAAGGCAAACTCACTGTGAAATTTGAAGGTGAAGATGGAACAGTTCAGGAATTTGAAGTGTTCAACTTTAAAGGAGATGGTATTGCTTTAGCCATGTATAATACCGATGAAAGTATTTTTGGTTTTGCCCGTGCATGTTTCAACCAGGCTATCAGCAAAAAATGGCCGTTATATCTTTCTACTAAAAATACCATTCTTAAAAAATACGATGGCCGGTTCAAAGATATTTTTGAAGAAGTTTATCAAAACGAATTCAAAACTACCATGGAAGAACTGGGCATTACTTACGAACACCGTTTGATTGATGACATGGTTGCCAGTGCACTGAAATGGAACGGTAATTTTGTATGGGCCTGTAAAAACTATGATGGCGATGTACAAAGTGATACGGTTGCACAGGGCTTCGGTTCTTTAGGTTTAATGACGTCAACTTTGGTAACACCAGATGGCACAGTAATGGAAGCTGAAGCTGCTCATGGAACAGTTACCCGTCACTTCCGAATGCACCAACAGGGTAAACCAACAAGCACCAATCCTATTGCCAGTATATTTGCATGGACAAGAGGTTTGGAGTTCCGAGGTAAACTTGATGGCAACCAGGAACTGATTGATTTTTGTCTTGCTTTGGAAGAAGTTTGTGTTGAAACTGTCGAAAGCGGAAAAATGACCAAGGATTTGGCTGTTTGCATTCATGGCAACAACGTAAATCATCGTGAACATTATTTATACACCGAAGAATTTTTGGAAGCGTTAAATGAAAACTTGCAAAAGAAAAGAGGGGTTTAATTTCAAATAGAACTAT
>JAYWCV010000140.1:0-14415 GCA_043780275.1 Chitinophagaceae bacterium | reverse complement strand
AATAATCAAAAATCCATAAGTAAGATTCAGAAAACGTAATGAAAAAAAATAAAATACCGGTTGACCAGCTCCATACATAAACAGGAGCATTCTTAAAATCCGGTTTCAATGTTTTAATAAAATTATATGCAAAAGGTATCCAGCTTAGCAACACCAAAAGACCAACTAGGGGTGGAAATTCTAAATATTCCCTGCCTCCGAAACGGCCTGTAAAAAAACAGTAAACTATTAATGTAGAGCTGAAAACCTGCAATCCAAAATGAAGCCATGCTCCTTTTGGATTATGCAGTTTATGCGAAGTATAATCCGAAATAAAATAATAGATCAATGCCTGTGCTGCTGTAAAAAGCCAGCTTAAAACCAGGTAAACGTGCAAGGGCCTGGTTTTTTGAAATGAAAATTGTTCTTTCAAAAAACTGGTTTCATTGAATTGTATGGCTCCTAACATTCCAAAGCAAAGACCCAAAAGCAAATAAATAAAAGAGAGGATCAAGAATGCTTTACTTATTTGGTAAGAAGGATTGTTTGGAATTTTGGAATTTTTCATTTTACAGATTTGGCAGATTGATCGATGTAATGCAGGTATTCTGTAAGCGATTCAATTTCAGCATCGGTCAATTTAAAATCAGGCATCATTTTACTGCCTGTTTTTAAAAATGCTTTTATATATAATGGTCCCTTTAATTTGTCGCTGTAAGTTTGTGTAAGTTCTGGTCCAATATATCCACCCAAACCATAAATCTGGTGACAGGATATGCAATTATATTGTTGAAAAAGTATTTTACCTTTCTTTACTGATGTTGAATTATTTGCAGTGTAAGAAATGGTATCATGAGTGCCTGTTGTGTACACAAACCAACTGTAGATACAGTAACTGCTGAATAAAAAAAGGAATGTATAAATTCGGGTCATCTAAGTAGGTTTTTACAAATCTTTTTTTCTGAAAACTTTTAATGCTAATAATAATGGAGTAATAACCCAGACAGTCATTATACCCAAGGTATAGAGCATGCCGCTGTAACTGCCGAAAAAATCTTTGTACAATGCACCGGTATATCCCATCAATGCACTCACATCCATTTTCAGCATTATAAATATGCGGCCAAGGTCGATGGGGTTCAATGAGGATAGGGCCACAGTAAGTTTTTCGAGTGGATAGTCACTGAAGTTGAAAAGTATCATCAATACCAATCCGTCAAAAATCAGTGCGAAATAAAACCATAATAATAAAACAGAACCTATTCCTCTGGCTTTGTCTCTCGACTTTACCGATGCCAGAAAGGATATGGAAGTGAAAACGAGTGTCAGTGCCACACCTGTCAGTAGTAATGAAATTCCGGTTTCATTAAAAGCATATAAAACTACCGGAACACCAACCCCAATCATGAATGCCGACATAAGCGAAACGCTTACTCCGGTATATTCGCTCAACAATATATTCTTTCGGCTAACGGGTTGAGAAAGCATCATTTCGATGAACTCGTAGGAATTGTAATAATGTATAGTTGAAAAAATTAAGCTTATAAGAGGTACAATAATCAATACGATATTCAACAGGCTTAAAATAGCCTTGCTATTGTTTTCTTCCATCTGAAACATGGTCAACGAAACGATAAATAGAAACAATGTATACCCGATAATTATTTTGTTTCTAATAATATCATACAGGATATATTTGGATAGTTTTAGCATCTTAGATAAGTTTATTGATTTTCAAAATTTCCTGAACCTGTAGCACGGGGTCTTCACCTTTCATGATGCTGGTGATTGCTTTTCCCAGTTTATATTCACCAGTTTCTTCCCTCAACGTGCTAATGTCTTTCATGAATAATTGTTTGCCGTCCTGCAAATACATTACATGAGAAGTGAAATCTTCCAGGTCGCTGAGAATATGGGATGTAATTAAAATGAGTTTGCCCTTTTGTTTTTCCTTCATGATTTTCAATTTTAGAATTTCTGAAGAAAGTGGGTCGAGTCCTGCAGTGGGTTCATCCAAGATTAATACATCGGGGTTGAAAAGAAAAGCGATGGCAGCACTTACTTTCTGGCGGGTGCCACCGGATAAGGTTCGCATCGGTTTTTCAAACATGCTGCATAAATCGTATTGCCGGATCAAATCATTGTCTAATGAATTATCTGAAACATTCCGGATATTTTTCAGCATTTCAAACAGTTGTCCAATTTTCATGTTGTCGGGATAACGGCCAATCTGTGGCATATAGCCAATATCCTTACGATAAGCATATCCATCATTGATTGGATTATTATCGAAATATATTTTTCCACTATCGGGTTTTACCAGCCCAAGTATCGACTTGATCAATGTGGTTTTACCAGAACCATTCGGTCCAATCATGGAAACCACCATGCCTTTTTCGAAGCTTACTGAAATGTCATCCAGGGCCTGCAATTTTTTAAATCGTTTGTTCAGGTTTTCAATTTTAATCATAATCTGTAAGGTTTCATCATGGGCGATTTATCAAATAGATTTTCGGGTGTCAGGCTGGGTATGGCTTTCTCTGCTTTGTCCAACAGGTTTACCATAAAGCTTCGCAACAAGATAAGTGCATTCGGATTTTGTTCAATAATCATGGAATACATACTGACAGGATGGTAAGGCACATCGCCTATTCCGTTTTTATTCAAATCATATCCTTCATATTTGTCCCAGTAATTATTATTAAAAGTATTCAGCACCATGGTGCCGTTGGTGGCTACATCAAAACTGTTGCCATAAAAATTATTATAAGAAAAAACATTATCATCGCAACTGGCCTGTACTTTAATGGCCCATCCATTTTCTGAAAAAATGTTTTTTTGAATATCAATACGGCTGCTGCCTTCCATGTGAATGGCTACGGTATTTTTATAAAATATATTGTGCTGAATATGGCTGTCGGTAATATCTTTTAAAAGAATGCCATAAGCCGAAGGCCCCCAATTTTGTTCAAAATGATTCCCTTCCATTTTCACATGTTTTGAATACATCACGGCCACACCGGCTCCGTTATTCTTAAACGTGTTATAGAGATAATTGTTATTGGGTGAAAACATAAAATGCAAACCATACCGGATATTCTTTTCGCTGTAATTATTTTTAATGGTTGATTCGCTTACAAATTCAAAATAAATCCCATCACGATGGCCGTTGACACGGTTATTATCAATAAGGGCATTGTTGCATTTCCAAAGATGAATGCCGTTGCCAGTATTTTGTTCCGATGAGGGATTGCCACTAATTATATTATTCCGTATAGTAATAAAAGAAGAGTTGGAAAAATGAATACCGAAATAGGAGTGGAGGACTTTGTTATTTTCAATTACAATATTAGTTGCATCAATTACTTTAATGGAAGCATAATCGTTCATGGCTGATGCACCGCTGTTTTGAAATTGAAATCCTTTGATGCTGATTTTGTTTCCGCTTACAGTAAATATTTCAAATTTATTTTCTCCATCCAGTACAGGAAAATATTGACCGATTAGTGTAATGCTTTTTGTGATAACTAAATTGCCTTCTTTATAAATACCGGCCTGTAATAGAATGGTATCACCGTCTTTTGCCAGTTCAATAGCTTTTCGAAGCGTTGTTATAGCTTGGGTTTTACCTGCTACAATGGTACGTCCAAAGAGAGTAGTAGTTAAGAGAATCGTTGGTATAATAAAAAGAAAACGCAGCATTTTTTATTTATTCAATCCGGTTATAAATTTCGTTCCATGTCAAAATATTTCCTTTTTTGCCGGTAAGAAATTTCTGTGCTAAATCCCTGCCGGTAAAAGCAGCCGTATTAAAATTCATCGGGCTTCTTATTTCATCACTTACTACAAAGGCCGTTTTATTTACATCCAGGAAATCATCTTTTTTTTGATAATTAATAACTACCATTTGTGAAATATTTTTTTGTGCCAAAGCTTTTGATTTTAAAAACTGTATCATGCATCCAATATCATCAAACTTGTACAGCTTCCCTTTTTTTGTGATGATTTCAGTTCCAAATTTGAAATCGGCAATTCCCATTTTGCAGGTGTGGCAAACATCCGTTCCGTATTTGAATGGTTCTGGTTGGGTAGAACAGGAAGTAAAAAAAACTGTTGCCATTACCAATGCCAAAGCAGGGGACAGGGTTATTTTCTTCGTATAATTTTTTTTATACCATTCAAAAAACCAAACCAGGAAAGCAATACAGACGGCTGTTATAATTATCCATCCGCCAATGTCCGGTAAAGAATAAGCATCAAAATTCAATATACGTTTATGCCCGATGATCGGCGGTTGATAAGATAGTCCGGGTACTTTAATTGCCGCAGCAGGATCCAGGTTGTGACCATATTCGTAACCCCATCGGTAATAATCATAAAGTGCAAAAGCACCACCGAATGCTGTAAAAACAAGGTACCAGAATAAAAGATTTCTTTTACCAATGATCGCTACTGTTAATCCGAAAAAAATAAAAAAAGCAACGATGTAACCAAGAAACTGAAACTCGGGAAACATATCTACACTGATCTTTCTCATGCCGATGTAGTGGTTCAATCCGTTTATGATATCAATCTGTCCTTTGATATCGTTGAGCCAGATATTCATCATCAATCCTTCGGGATATTGTGGGGCAAATAAATCTATTCGCCAGATTGGAAGAAAATAAGTGGCAATCAGCGACAGGGAAGCAATAGCTATAAGAATTCGTGATTTCACACTTAATTTATTCATGGTTTTCGTTTAAAGAAGAGGCTGGCGGAAATAGTTTACCAGCCTCTTTCAAAGTTCAAAAGAAAAATGCAATAGCAACAATTTCTACTTATTGCTTTTTTGCCGGTGGTAATAATACCGCATCTACTACATATATAATTCCATTGGAAGCAGGGATAGTGGCTACCACATTGGCCGAACCGTTTACCATTACTTTTCCATCTTTTATACTTAATGTAATATTATCAAGATTGGCCATATTGATGGTTTGACCATCCACCATGTTTTCTGTTTTGTAAACGCCAACCGCCACATGATATTCCAGGATATTCTGCAAGTCAGCTTTTTTGTCGTTTTTCATCAATCCTTCTACTGTGCCTGCAGGCAGTTTGTTGAAAGCATCATTTGTAGGAGCAAAAACGGTAAACGGACCTGCATTGGAAAGATCATTCACATACTCCGCCTGTGTTAATGCAGCTACTAAAGTGGTATGGTCTTTTGATCCCACTGCTATCTTCACTACATCTTTTTGTGATACATCGTCCACAACTGCTTCCTGACCGCCAACTGTAGCAGTTGCATCGGAAGATTCTGTTTTTGCTGACTCTGTATTGCTATTGCATGCAAAGAATACGAGTGAAAGAAGAACTATCGGAATAAAATTTATTATTTTTTTCATAATGTAAATATTTTAAACCTCACCTGCCCCCTCCCAACCTCCCCCAACAGGGGAGGAGAAAGGACAAGCTTTGGAAATTATTAAAGACTTCATATGAACCTATCATCTTCATCTTATTATTCAGTTTGAATTGATGAATAGTTTTCAAAAGCCCCCTTTAGGGGGTTTGGGGGTTTGCTGCAGTTGACGTTTTACCTGTACTAAATGTCAGCGGTACATTTGATCCCGCCGGGCTCACCCTGATATAGCCCTGCATTTCCTGGTGTAATGCGGAACAAAAGTCTGTACAATACATCGGGAAAATACCTGTACGGTCCGGTTTCCAGGATAAGGTTTGCGTTTCGCCGGGCATAATAAGCAACTCGGCATTGTTTGCTCCTTTTATTGCAAAGCCATGCGGTACATCCCAGTCCTGCTCAAGGTTAGTTACATGAAAGTAAACAACGTCGCCCAATTTCACTCCTTCAATATTATCCGGTGTAAAATGTGAACGGATGGAAGTCATGTACACATGCACTTCGTTTCCTTTACGTTCCACCTTTGCATTTTTTTCGCCCATGGTAACATAAGGATGTTTGTTTTCTTCTATTTTATAAATCTTCTGGCTGTTCTTCATCAGCAGTGCGGCAGGAATAGCTTCGGCATAATGTGGTTCTCCAATAGTAGGGAAGTCAAGTATCAGTTTCATTTTTTCGCCACTGATATCATAAATCTGTGCACTCTGTGTTAACTCTGGACCAGTAGGCAGATAACGATCTTTGGTAATCTTGTTATATGCAATTACATATTTACCCCATGGCTTTTTAGTGGGGCCGCCCGGTACACTTAAGTGGCCAACGGAATAATATGTAGGAACACGGTCAACCACTTCCAATGTCTTTACATTCCACTTTACAATTTCTGAAGAAACAAAAAAGGAAGTATAAGCAAATCCTTTATCATCAAACTCGGTATGCAATGGCCCCAGGCCGGGTTTTTTAACTTCACCATGTAAAACAGCATCATATTTTAATACAGGGATTCCATCATAATTACCATCATAGGTTTTATTGGCAATAGCTGCCTGCATTTTAGTGAAAGAGAAAACTGGAATAATGGCAGCCAGTTTACCACTGCCTACTATATATTCACCCGTTGGGTCCGTATCACATCCGTGTGGCGATTTTGGACAAGGGATCATATACACCATGTCGGCCAGATCTTTTGAATCTAATACCAGTACTTCTTTTTCGATGGTGGAAGTTGCCGAGTGTGTGGATTCATTATATACATTATGTGCATATTTAACAGATCGCTTTTGGCCTTTTCCGGCTTTTGCATATTCTTCTGCTTTTTTCCAGTTTACAGCAATAATAAAGTCTTTATCTTTTTGTGAGGCATTTACTTCCAACAGTGTATTTGCTTTTTCAGTATTATAACAACTAAAAAACATCCAGCCATGAGATTTTCCTTTACCGGCACGGGCCAGGTCAAAGTTTATACCAGGCATTTGTATCTGGAATGCAATGTTCATCCTGCCGGAAGTTTTGTCTACGCCAATAAAACTAACCGTTCCTTTAAAATTGTCTTTATATGTACTAATAGGAACATCCGTATTACCATTATCCATAGGTACAGAGAAACGGGTACCAGCCACTACATATTCCGAGTTTTCAGTAATAAAAGGAGAAGAGTGGTTACCGGCACTGTTGGGAATTTCAATAATTTCTGTAGTGCGGAAAGTTTTCAAATCAATCCGTGCAATTCGCGGCGTATTGTTTCCATTTCCAAATGCCCATCGGCCATCATGGATACCATCTGTTTGAGAAAGTGCAATGTGATGCAAATCATCCCAGGGAACAAATCCGTGTGAGGTGTTGAGCATGGGTTTTGTTTCTTCATTATAACCATATCCTTTTTCGGGGTCAACAGAAAAAACGGGAATGACACGGAACAAACGACCGGATGGAATACCATATACAGACATCTGTCCGCTGAAACCACCAGAAACAAAATTGTAGAACTCATCGTATTTACCGGGAGCCACATACGCTTTTTCGGCATCACCTGTGGCCGCAGCTTTTGTGCCACCTGGCTTACAACTTTGAATAAAAAACAGGGATATTGCTACTAACAATATCAACTTTGTGAAATGGAATGTTAACTTTCTCATATTATCTAAGTTTAAAAATTTTCAATTTATTTCTCCCCATCATTACTGCGCATATACTCTAATATTTGTCTTGCATCATCTGTGGTAATATTCTGATTTGGCATTCTTACCAAGCAGAGCTCCAATAATTTTTGTGCTTCTGCATCTTTCTCCAGCATTATATCCACATTGGTAATCATATTCATAATCCATACGGGGTTCCTGGTTTTGGTTAGATCCTTCCAACCCGGCCCTACCAGTTTTTCATCCGTTAATCGGTGGCATGCCGAACATTTAAGATCATAGATCGCTTTTCCATTAGTAATCCATTTTTCATTCAGTGGATTTTGTAAAGTGATATCAGCTTCTTTAATCAAGATTCCATGCTCTTCTTTCTGTGCACTCGATAGTTCATTTACATCCACCTCGGGTTCATCTGTTTTAACTCCTTCACCACATGAATTCATCAGGATGGAGAATGTGGTGAAAAAAATTGTAATAAATAGTATTCGCTTCATGATGTTTTGTGTTAATTAGAAATAAAAGATGTTTGTGTCTTTAATAAATCCAAAAGTATTTTACGATGAATGTTATCATACTGATGTGCATCAAACCATATAATGATTTTCGTCATGTTTATGTTTTTTTAGCACAATTAGTTTTGCATTCAAATACAAAAAATGTTGTTGTCTAAGACTTTTGCCTATGCTTTACGTAGTATGCTATACTTATCGTTGGTAGAGGAGGGTAATAAACCTGTTCAGATAAGTGAGATAGCCCAATGCCTAAATATTCCAAAGCATTTCCTGGCTAAAGTATTACAGCAGTTCAGTAAAAAGGGTATTCTGGAATCGGTTAAAGGACCTAACGGAGGATTCCGGTTAAATGAAAAATCTATGCAAACCAGCCTGATAGAAATATTTGAAATTACCGATGGCACAGAAATGTTTGAACAATGTGCTCTTCGGTTTACTACCTGCGATCATACCAATCCTTGCCCGTTGCATAATAAAGTCTCCGAGATCAGATGCAATCTGATCTCTATTTTATCGGATGCTACCATTGCCGATTTAATGAACAATGGTCAACCTTTACTCATGAAAAATATTGCCTCTTATTTCGTTGTAAAATCATAAGGTACTACTGATTTAAATCATAATTAAATCGGGTTAATTATTCCTATTTTGTAAATAAGAGAATGACGAAAAAAAATGCTGATTGAAAAATTAAATATTGATTCAGGAACAACTATTCATGATATTTTAAAACTTGATTACAGAGCAGCAGATGTATTTCATCAATTTGGGATTGATATTTCCGTTTCAGAAAAATTGAGCCTGTTGCAGATCAGTGAAATGAAAGGAATCGATGTATATAAAATTATTGCTGAACTGGAGGCTGTTACAAAGGATTATTTTTTTTCATCAAGCACCGATTATCAAAACTGGAACCTGGATTTTTTAGTTGAATTTATCGTTAACATACATCATCAATATTTAAAAAAGAATCTTCCTATAATAAAAAATCATATACATAACCTGGTCAATAGAAACGAAAATAAATATTCGTATCTGAAAGAGATTGAAGATATTATTTTGAAATTAAGCCGGGATGTTTTTCCGCATATGAAACAGGAGGAAGAGATCTATTTTCCCTATGTAAAACAAATATTTCATGCGTATCAAAGTAAAGAAACCTATGCCCGTCTATTTGTACGTACACTTCGGAAGCCCATAGAAAACATTATGCTGGCTGAACACAAGGATGTAGAAAAAAAAATTCAGCGATTAAGAGATCTGACCGATGATTACAATCCACCAAAAGAAGCAAGTACATTACATCGAATAGTTTTTTCAAAATTAAAAGAACTTGATCTGGATCTGATGAAACACATTTACCTGGAAAATACATTTTTATTTCCGGTTGCCATTACGATGGAAAGGGAATTGTTGAAACAATAATATGTTGTTTGCATAATCTATTTTATCTTCCCCCAATTAAATAATTAGTATGTATAAACTAAGCAGCAAGCAAGCTTTTCTGTATGCCTTGTTTGTGTTTATAGTCACCGTTACAATAAGTTTTATTGTGCCAGCGTCTGCCATACCCATAAGTGGCATATTGGTGATTATTTTGTTGACCATCTTTATACCGAAAACCCGCAATACAATAGTAGCAGCTGGTATTGGAATGATTTTTATTGTGATTTTTTATTTTGTTAAAAAATCTGATTTGAGTTTTTCGCAAATGTTAACCGAACTGATTTTTGTTTTAATTCTTATAGCATTTGCCAGCTCAATTGTTTTATATGCCAAAAATATTTATGGATTTGTAGAAGAGGATAAAACTCAACTAAGCTCCTTATTTTCCAGTGCAACAGAAGGAATCATATTGACTAACAACAAAGGGAAAATTATAAGAATAAATCCGTCTGCCGAAAGGATGTTTGGATTTTCAGATAGCGAATTAATAGGTAAAGCAATAGAAATTTTAATTCCACAACGATTTGCAACAAATCATCCAACACTCCGGGAAGGTTTCAATAAAAATCCACATAACCGGTCCATGGGTAAAAACAGGGATTTATTTGCATCAAGAAAAAACGGTTCCGAATTTCCGGTTGAAGTTAGTTTGAGCCATTACAAACAAGCGAATGAAGCATTTGTCATTGCCTTTATTGTGGATATTACGGAACGGAAAAGAGTAGAGGAAAATTTACTGAAACGAAAAATTGAATTAGAAGAATTAACCGATGAGATACAAAAGCTGAATACAGACCTGGAGGGAAAAGTAATTGAACGGACACAGATTTTGCAGGAAGCCTTACAAAAATTAGAAAAGTCGCAGAATGAACTGCATGAAGCACTGGATAAGGAAAGGCAACTGAATGAAATAAAAAGTAGGTTTGTATCTATGGCTTCACATGAGTTCAGAACTCCATTAAGTACCGTGTTATCTTCTGCATCATTAATATCCAGGTATGTGAAAGAAGACGAACAGGAGAAAAGAAATAAACATATTTTCCGTATTAAAGATTCTGTAAAACACCTCAATGAAATTCTGGAAGATTTCCTTTCACTTGGGAAACTGGATGAAGGGAAAGTAACGGCAGAAAAAAATACCATGAATTTGCAGGAGCTTTTAATGGAAACGCAGGATGATGTGGCAGGGCTGCTTAAAAAGCATCAAAAAATAATCTGTCATTTTGAGGGGGATGCAATGATAAATTCGGATAAAAAATTGTTGAAGAATATCTTCATCAACCTGGTATCTAATGCCATAAAATTTTCGGATGAAGATGCAGAAATACGGATAAACGGATTTCGGAAAGACGATGAAGTGGAAATTAATTTTATCGATAAAGGAATCGGAATATCTGAAGAAGATCAGCGACATTTGTTCAGTAGTTTTTTTCGGGCAGCCAATGCAGTAAACATTCAAGGTAGCGGATTAGGACTACATATTGTAAAAAGATATGTAGATCTATTGAACGGTCATGTATCTTTGAAGAGTGAGTTAAATAAAGGAACACAAATAAAAATAACTATACCAATAAACTGAAAGTAAAATGATGAAGTCTATTTTGGTCATTGATGATAATCCGAATATTCTGGATAATACTGCCGAGATTCTGGAACTAGCTGGTTATAAAACATACACTGCTGAAAACGGTAAAATAGGTGTAGACCTGGCCATTCAACACAAGCCTTCATTGATCGTTTGTGATATCATGATGCCGGAACTGGACGGCTATGGTGTATTACACTTGGTTAGGAAAAACGAAGCTCTCAAACACATACCTTTTATTTTTTTAACTGCTAAAACAGAAAGAAGCGATTTCAGGAAGGGAATGGAAATGGGTGCTGATGATTATATAACCAAACCATTTGATGATTTGGAATTATTAAATGCCATTGATGTACGGTTAAAAAAAGCGGCTATTCTTGAAAATAAATATGATGCATCGTTAGCCGGGTTAAATCAGTTTGTTGCGGATGTAAACAATACGGGTATGATTGACCGGTTTAATGAACAGTTTGAATCTGTATTTTTTAATCGCAAACAATTACTTTACCAGGAAGATAAACGCCCCCGTTTCATGTACCTACTTGTAAAAGGAAAAATAAAAACATTTAAAACAAATGAAGATGGGAAAGAACTGATCACCAATATGTATACGGATGGTGACTTTATTGGTTATACCGCTTTGATTACAGATCAGCAATATGAAGACAGCGCCGAAGTGCTGGAAGATGCTGATGTAATTCAGGTACCCAAAGATGATTTTATGAAAATGATTTTTGGCGATATGAATATTGCCAGCAAGTTCATACAATTAATAACCCGGAATGTACAGGAAAAAGAAGAACGATTGTTAAGCCTTGCGTACAGTTCACTTCGTAAAAGAGTAGCTAAAGCGTTGGTGGATATTCTTGAAAAATTTTCGGATGATGAAAAATTAGCTGCTATTGAAATATCCAGGGAAGATCTGGCTCAGTATGTTGGAACCGCTACTGAATCATTGATAAGAACCTTAAGCGATTTTAAATCAGAAAAATTGTTATCCATAAAAAATGGAAATATTTTAATTGACCAGCCGGATAAATTAAAAAATTTATTGTATTAATATTTTTAAAGCCCCGGTTGAGGGGCTTTAAAAATCTGGTCTACTGTGTTGTTCATTGAACAACAATCTGTTTGGTTTTTTTAACCGAAAGAATTCCTAACAGCTCTGCTGCAGGGTGACTGTTTGTATTTTGTGCGTTTGCTGTATTTCTTATTTGATACCTCGGCAGCTTGCTCCGGGGTAATTCAATACCGGTCTTTTAAAGAATTTAGTAGTTATATCCATTGAATAAAATATTTACATTGGCTTGCTGACTAAATGCATTTTGTTGTAACAATCTGTCTCTGAAAGCCCACCGCCATTCACATGCTGTCTGTTAGAAAAAAGATATTCGCAATGATTGCCCCACATTTCACCATTTGTAATATGTGGCGTATTTGCAGTGTCGTTGCTTTTCACAAGTTATGATTATTGTACTCTAAAACTGTAAATTCTTTTTAGCCCATCTGCATCAGGCAAAAATCCTAATGCATATTGATACAATAAAATATGTTTATCTGAATTTGTTACTGTCATATTAAAGCCAGCATTGGTGCAATTCTTGCCTCTTATGCCCGGGCTTTTTAAATCGGAAACACTAAATCCATAAATACCTTTTTGTTTACAAATAAGCCCCACTTTTAATTCGTATTTATCAAAAGTCTCTTTATAAATAAATGCAGGTCCCTGGTCTGGGGCAACCGAGGTTTCCCCTAAACTACCAATCACTGTTACTAAATCAAAATACTGTCTGCCCGGAAATGCTGTTCGTGTAATTGTATCTAAATAACCTATTCCAATACCACCTCCGATAGCAATGGCATTACTATAATTAATTACTAATGATGGATTGATTGAATCATTTAATGTTTTAGAAATTTCAGATGATAAAATAATTGTGTCCCCAACGGTATAGGTTTCTGTTTCTGGATTCCAGATAGAAGTAGCATTAAACGAATATCCAGTTCTGCATGGACGGGAATTATTTTTAGTGCAACTTGATCCTAATATAAAATGGGCTGTTGTAATCAGCAATCCAATTCTAATAACTTTAATAACCATATCTAAAAAATAAGTCGGTTACGTTAGCGGCCTGATTGTTTCCATTTTGTTGTAATAGCCTATTTCTAAATGCCGGGATAGAACGTACATCTGATTGTAAGGCATTAAAACATTGTTGGGTAGTGTATCCTGCAACGTTATCAGAAACAGGGAAAACTTCGCCAACCGGGTCAATCAAATCATTGCAAATACCTTGAGGTATCCATCTATTCTTCTTTTTATTGAACTCTGAAATCATAACCATGTTGTTGCAAAAACGGATCATTGGGATTTACATTGAGTGCATATTGATGTAGGTATAAATGCTTATTAGAGTTTGTAACGGTCATACTAAAAACAGCTTTGGTACAATTTTTACCTCTCAATCCGGGGCTCAGTAAATCTGATACGCTAAATCCATAAATCCCCTTTTTTTTGAGAATTATTGCGCCTTTAAATTGATAGCTAGTTGAAGTTTCTGTATACCAAATATTTATACCCAAATCCAAGTTAATTGGCCGTTCTTTAAAATTTCCGAATATTGAGACAAAATCAAAACTATCCTTTGCCGGTAAAGGCTGATGCGTCGTTGTATCCAAATAAACTATACCAATATCTCCATTAATACCCACAGAGTTCTCATAGTCTACAACTATTGAAGGATTTATTTGATCGACCAATGTTTTGAGGAATATTGATGTCAAATAAATCGTATCGCCTACATTATACACTTCTTTTTGAGGGTTCCATTCAGAAGTAGCAATAAAGCTGTAAACTGTTCGAGTTGACAGGCAGGATGTTCCATCTTTATTGCAGCTAGCCGAAAAAAGGAATTGGACTGTTGTAATCAGCAGTCCAATTCTTAACACATTAGTACCCATACCTAAAAAATAAATCATTCACATTTACAATTTGGTTGTTGCCATTTTGTTGTAGCAATCTGTCTCTGAAAGTGGGAATTGTTCTGACATCTGATTGTAAAGCATTAAAGCATTGTTGTGTAGTATAACCCGATACATTATCAATTATAAAACCACCTAACGCCGCATCATTTCTATTATCAATCAAATCATAAGGTAATCCTTGCGGAATCCATTGGTGAGGGTCAACTACAGCTCCAAATTGCTGATTAATTCTCGGATTAAAATTTTCAATGGCTCTCAAATAAGCATTCAACAACTGAGGATCGCTATTTTGAATTGGAATCATATTCTTCATTAATGAATCTGGAAATGGCAAAGAATCAGAAGGCAACACTTTTGAATAAT
>JAYWCV010000139.1:0-9650 GCA_043780275.1 Chitinophagaceae bacterium | reverse complement strand
ACAGCTTCCACCGCCACGGTTGGATGTGTTTTCGAGGCAAACCAAACTGGTTTTTGCTTTATGTATATCATCGGGGTTTATCGCATTTAAAACCTGATTAGAAGTAATTCTTCCACGGTCCCCTTGTAAAAGCCGGACAGAAGCTCCCGAATTAAATGCAATACCGCCTCCTTCATATTGGTAAACATGGGAAGATTCTTCACAGATCACCTCATCTCCGGGCTGAACATGACATTTAATAGCAATTTGATTTGTCATTGTACCGGAAGGACAAAAAAGTGCAGATTCCATTCCGAACATATTAGCTGAAATCAATTCTAACTGATTAATGGAGGGATCTTCTCCAAAAACATCATCTCCCACTTGAGCAGTGAACATGGCTTCCAACATTTCTTTTCCTGGCTTAGTAACTGTATCTGAACGGTAATCAATGATCATCTTTAATATTTATTGCAATATAAAGCAGCTTTTGGCTGATTTATAAAAATTATTGAAATACGGTGAGTTTTTTAAAAAATTTTAGCGGATTTATCAAATATCAGTATATAAACTTCTCTAAAAAAAGAATAATAGGAGATATTATTTGAATAGAGATGTTGGTTTCCATTAGTCTCAGAAATACACCTTTTATCATAAAACAACATGAATTTGTAACAACATTTTTCATTTAACGTCTTACTTTATATCCTTGCAATCAGCCATTTGTCAGTAAAAATAACCGTTTAATACAAAACAATGTACTATGTATTAACAAGTACATACATTTGCAATGTAATGTTTTAAAGCTGGTACTAAATTTAAATAAATCATATTATGAAAAAAATACTTATTATACTGATGTTGGGAATATTTTTGTTTGCAAATGCAAAAGCACAAATTAATCAAATTTTAATTCCAGATATACATGATGATACCATGCCAAATTTAAAAGAAGAAAAATTGGAGGATTTGGGAAACTATATAATACCAGCCATAATAAATGGTAAAGTCATCGGATATTATAGTGATATGGATGGGAAAATGGTGGGGAATGCAACGATATCTCTTTTAAATGCAGATGATTCTTCCTTGAATAAAATTGCAATTGCAGACAAAGAAGGGATGTATTTATTTGAGAATTTAAAGGAAGGCGTTTACCTGGTTTCAGTTACTGCCATTGGATTTGTGAACGGGTATTCTGAAAGGTTTACAATAACTACTGAAAGCCAGGATGTATTGCTTAAAAAAATTGTGTTAATTCCATTTTCAAAATCCTTGTCAGTTGTAACAGTAACTTCTAAAAAGCCTTTCATTGAACAGAAAATTGACAGAACCATTGTAAATGTGGAAGCAGCTGTAACGAATGTTGGAGCAACAGCCTTAGAGGTTCTGGAAAAATCTCCGGGTGTTACCGTAGATAAGGATGGTAATATCAGTTTGAAAGGTAAGCAGGGTGTACAAATTTATATTGATGGCCGTCCTACTTATCTGGGTGGTACAGATCTAACAAACTATTTGAGCAATATGAACAGCAGTCAGTTGGAGTTAATTGAGATCATGACTAATCCGCCTGCTAAATATGATGCAGCAGGAAACAGTGGAATCATTAATATAAAAACGAAAAAAACAAATCAAGTAGGGTATACCGGCAGTATCTCATCATCCTATAGCCAAGGGGTTTATCCAAGATATAGTGAGTCAGTAAATTTTAATTACCGGAAAAATAAAGTGAATGTATTTACTACGCTTAGCTATAATAAAAGAGAGTCTTTTAATGATATAAATATTCAACGGAAATTCATTGAGTCATCTACGAAGGATTTGAAATCTCTTTTCGAACAGGAATCAGTTATGAAAGATGCGAGTGAATCGTATAATGGAAAATTAGGATTGGATTATGCCGCATCTAAGAAAACAACTTATGGAGTAGTATTTACAGGATTTAACAGCCCTAGCACATTCCGCAATACAAGTGATGTACTAATTTATAACCCCACTAAAATTTTATTAAGCCAAACATTGGCTGCTACAAGCAATGACAGAACGTGGAAAAACTTTGGAACGAATTTGAATATGCGGCATGTATTTGACTCAGCCGGTAAAGAACTAACCGCTGATCTGGATTTTTTGACTTATAGCAGTCTGAACGACCAACAATTGGTTAATGCGTATTTTAATGCAGTAGGTATACCAACCATTAAATCGGATACATTATTGGGCAATCTGCCTCAGGATATCAATATTTACACTGCAAAAATGGATTATTTGCATCCATTAAAAAAGGGAGCAAAATTTGAAGCAGGTGCAAAAATCAGTTTTGTAAGAACGGATAATAATGCGGTTTATGATAGTGTTAACTACGGTGTGAGAGTCCGAGATATTGGACGCAGTAATCATTTTATTTACCAGGAAAATGTTAATGCAGTATATGCAAATTTCAGTAAGCCACTTACTAAAAAACTGTTTGGACAGTTTGGTGTTCGGGTCGAAAATACAAATGCAAAAGGGAAACAGGTAATTTCAAATGAGCAATTCCAACGCCATTATACACAAATATTTCCAACAGCTTTTTTACAATATAAGCCAAATGAGAAAAACAGTTTTGGCCTGAATTATGGTAAGCGGATTCAACGACCGAATTACGCGGATTTGAATCCTTTCATAATGTTTCTTGACCGATATACTTTTGAACAGGGAAACCCGAATCTGCAGCCTCAGTTTTCGCACAATGTTGAATTGAATCATACTTATAAAGGATTCTTAACAACTACCCTGAATTATACAGCAACCACTGATATAATCAATGATGTGTTGGAACAAAATACCGTGAAGAACGAAACCTTTGTAAAGAAAGCAAATATCGCCAAGCAGCGTCAGGTTGGTATTTCTGTCAATGCCGGTGGGCAGATAAAAAAATGGTGGACTGCAAATCTTTATACCAATGCATATAGCAATTTGTTTGAAGGAATCATTAACGGAGATCATGTAAAACTCACTGCTTCCACTGCACAGTTCAATCTTTCAAACCAATTTAAATTTGCTAAAAAATGGGGAGCTGAAATAAGTGGTTTCTACAGATCACCAGGAGTGGAAGGTGTCTTTAGAATTGAAGGATTTGGAATGATGAATATGGGTGTCAGCAAGATGGTATTGAAAGGCAAGGGTTCGGTGAGAATGAATGTTCGTGATGTACTTTATTCTCAAAGAATTAAGGGCTCCGTAAAATACAGTAATATAGATGCAAGCTTTCAACAAGTAAGAGATTCGAGAGTTGTAACTGTAGGGTTTTCTTATAAGTTTAGTAAAGGAAAAGTGAACGGACAGAAAAGAAAAACCGGGGGAGCAAGTGAAGAGCAAAACCGTGTAAAAACCGGAGAGAATTAATTGAATAAACCCTGATAATAAAGGACCAGAAGAATTTCGTTGCAATTTTTAGTTTTGATGTCCAACAAAGTCCTGTATTTCTATACAGGACTTTTTATATTTGTACCGAAACTTAAATTTTTTTAAATATGCCAACATTTGATATAGTAAGTAAAGTAGACCTGCAGGCCTTGGATAATGCTGTAAATGTTACGTCAAAAGAACTTGCAAACCGTTTTGATTTCAAAGGAAGTCATCTGGAGATTAAACTCGATAAGAAGGAGTTTAAGATCGCCTTAGAAACGGATGATGACATGAAAATGGGGCAATTAGTGGATACACTTATCAGTAGAGCTCATAAACAGGGTATTGCTCCAACAGCTTTTGATACTTCTAAAGAAGGATATCAAAGCGGTAAAACCTGGAAGAAAGAGGTCTCAGTCCGTAATGGTTTAAAACAGGAAGACTCGAAAAAGATTGTAAAAATGATTAAGGACACTGCATTAAAGGTTCAGGTATCCATCAATGATGACATTGTACGGGTAACCGGTAAAAAAATTGATGACCTGCAGGAAGTCATTCAGCTTTCGAAGACCTGGGAGCTTGGTTTTCCTCTTCAGTTTGAAAATATGAGAAGCTAAGCTGTGTTGCAAATACTTTAAAAATCATTTTGCCTCTAAGGTTTTTAGCCTTAGCTTTGCACTTCTTTAAAAAAATAATAGGTACGGCAAAATCCGTACTGCCTAAAACACAAAGAGTTATGAAAAAAGATATCCATCCCGCAAATTACAGATTCGTTATTTTCAGAGATATGAGTAACGGAGATGCTTTCCTTTGCCGTTCAACTGCCGAAGCAAAAGAAACAGCAGTTTGGGAAGACGGAAATGAATACCCGGTTGTAAAATTGGAGATTTCAAATACTTCTCATCCATTCTTCACTGGTAAGAACATGTTAGTTGATACAGCTGGTCGTATCGATAAGTTTAATAAGAGATACGCTAAGAAATCAAGCTAATTTTTCTTTAGCGCTTCGCTGAAATCATCGAATTTCAACAATATTTAATTAACCTCCGGAATTAACCGGAGGTTTTTTATTTTTGATAGATATCAAATCATTTCATGCAAAAAATCATTTTCACCGAAGAGTTTTGTCAGCCTGAAAATCTGCACCCTTTTACGTTGACCCGTAAAACGCAGGATATTCGTATAGGTATTTTAACGATCCGTGAAAAATGGGAAAAAATGATGGGTCTGAAATCCTTCGATAAATGGGAGGATGATTTCAGAGATCAAAAGGACTCATTGAAAATTGATAAAAAAATAGGGGATGATGTTTTTTTTATGATTCATGGAAATATTTTGCCTACTGATAAACTGGTAAGCGCTATTAAAAAATTAAAGGATGGAGAATTTATATCATTGAATGGGGAGGAAGGAATTGTTTTCCGGTTTACAAAAAAGCAGATATGGAAACCCAATATTATCAAGGTTAGTCATGCAATGAAAATGGATGATGAAGTTAAGTCCATTAAATTCCCCTGGGATATTTTTCAATTGAACGATTGGTCTTTGCGGATGGATTTTGAATTATTAACCAAAGGAAGAAACTCGCAAACAATTTCAAAAACAAATAAGACCATCAATCCATCGCAGATTTTTATTGAAAAAGGAGCAAAGCTGGAACATTGTATATTGAATGCAACGGAAGGTCCCATTTATATTGCTAAAAATGCAGAGATACTTGAAGGGAGTATGATAAGAGGACCATTTTCGCTGGGCGAAAATTCAGTTGTAAAAATGGGTTCTAAGATTTATGGATCTACTACAATAGGTCCACATTGTGTAGTAGGAGGTGAAATTAAAAACTCCGTTATCTTCAGTCATTCAAATAAAGCACACGACGGTTATTTAGGCGATTCGGTTATTGGCAGTCATTGCAATATGGGAGCCGGCACAAGTAATTCCAATTTGAAGAATAATGCATCTGAAGTAAATGTATGGACAAGCAAAGGAATGAAATCAGTTGGTATTAAATGCGGCGTTTTTATGGGCGATTATTCAAAAACATCGATCAATACCTCTATCAATACCGGAACAGTTATCGGAGTTTGTTCAAATGTTTTTGGTCGTGGATTAACTCCCAAACATATCCCGTCTTTTTCCTGGGGAAGTGAAGGGATTGAAAGGTATAAATTAAAAAAGGCCATGGAAGATATTGAAAACTGGAAAAAATTAAAAAATTCGGAACTAACCATCCATGAAAAAAAAGTACTTAAATATATCTTTGAAAACTATTAATTGTTACAATTTATGAGAAAACAAATTGCTGCAGCCAATTGGAAAATGAATCTGACCTATTTACATGCAGAAACATTATTAAACGAGATTCTATCAACTGATGTAGAACTTGCCCAAAGTCAGTTGGTTATTTTTGCTGTTCCCTTTCCGTATTTAACCATGACAAAAAGTGAAGTAGCTGAAGAGAAAAATTATTATACAGCTGCGCAAAATTGTCATCATGAAAAGTCAGGTGCCTATACCGGAGAGGTTTCAGCCGAGATGCTGCATTCGTTGAATGTAAAATATTGTGTAATTGGGCATAGTGAACGAAGAGACTATTTTGCTGAAAGCAATGAAATCATTGCTCAAAAAATAAACCGCTGTCTGGAGAATTTCATTACCCCCATATTTTGTTGTGGCGAATCCTTGAATGTTCGGGAAGCAGGGTCCCAAAATGAATTTGTGTCCAAACAGTTGAAAGAATCTTTATTTCATTTAAGTGAAGAGGAAATGAAAAATGTCATTATTGCATATGAACCAATATGGGCCATCGGTACCGGCATGACAGCTACAACTGAGCAGGCACAAGAGATACATGCACACATACGAGCTGTTATAGCTGAAAAATACGGTAAAGATATTGCCGAAGAAATATCCATTCTTTATGGTGGAAGCGTAAAAGCATCGAATGCAAAGGAATTATTTTCCTGTAAAGATGTTGATGGCGGACTGGTTGGTGGAGCTTCTTTAAATGCGAATGAATTTGTACAAATTATTCAAGCTTTAAAATAAATACAATTTCAGCTCCATATCATATAATCATCAAACGTAAAAAGCAGTTCCTGCTTAGCTTTTTAAATATTCGATTGATCTTAAATGATCAGGAAATATTTCCTTTACCAGTTGATGAAAATGTGGTTATACCTGTACATAAAAACAACCCCACAATTGTTTTAACCGATGGTTATCATATTACTAAACCATTGGAGCTTATATACCACCATCTCCATGTTTATTATTTTAAGGTGGTTTGTGTTGTGGACGATTTTCAATTGATTGCCGGTGTAGCGATTATGGTAATATTTTATTCGCTAGGTCTGCTTACCGGATTTTTCCTGTTGAAACTGTTTGCATTGTTCCCGATTATTTATTTCCTGTTTTATTATTATATCAACCGAAACGACTTTATACAGATAAGACCCACTTAGCTGTTGTTCGTTTTTAAGTGTTATTCATTTATATTCTTTTGAATTACTAAGTTTGCTTTCATGCAGCAAATAGTACAGGGAGGAATTTTTCGTTTAAGTTTTACCGTATTCAACTTTCTGATTGGATTATTTATTGCAGCAATAGCCGGAACAGAGCTATTCGGCACGTTATCGTTAATGATCATTAACGCTGCTCTCTTTCAGATTATTACCGGATTAGGAACGGATGCCGCCATTATCTGGCATGGATCGAGTAAGTCAATCAGTAAGGAAAAAGCATTTTCTTTTACTTTTTATACGGCCTTAATGCAATTAGGGTTTTTTTTAATTTCCGCTTTTCTTTTCTTGAAACTTACCGACAAACTTTTTTTAAGCAAACAGTCAAACTCCCATTTCTACTGGGCCGAACTGATGTATTTTGCCGGAATAGTTATCACTGAAAAGTATTCCTCTCTTTTTTATTCGCAACAGAAACAACATGTTTGTAATAAAGTATTGAGTATTATTTCTTTTACATTTTTGATGATTTTAGGGATTTTATATTTTTTTGATTGGATAAAAAATTTTAATCCGCTTTGGTTTTTTTGTTGGATGATTTTTTTTCAATCTCTTGCTTTACTATTCATATACCACCTGAATGAAAGCTTTTTACTGAAAAAATTAGATAAGAAGGATATCCGATCATTTGTCCATTTCTCATTTTTGGTGTTTGTAACAAATACCATTCAGTTTCTGGCTTATCGGGCTGATTACTGGTTTATCGATTATTATAAACAGCTGTCAGATGTTGGCGTTTATGCACAAGCAGTTCGGTTTGCACAGTTATTATGGGTTTTACCCAATATCGTGGCAGCCTTGCTTTTACCGGTTTTGGCTGCTCCCGAAGGATTGATTAATGAAAGTAAATTGTTGAAAATTGTCAAGTTTGTCAATTGGGTGAATATTGTTTTGATAGCTGTGTTATTTATTTTTTCATTTTTGGCATATACATTTTTTATCCAGGATTTTGCTTCCGGATTCAAGGCTTTATTCATGATGTTGCCCGGTTATTATTTTTTCTCCATCAACATTTTATTGGCTGCATATTTTTCTGCTAAACGTAAACTGATTATTAATTTTTACGGTTCACTGATTTGTTTTGTATTAATCATTGCCTGCGATATCCTGCTTATTCCACGATGGAGTATTGAGGGTGCAGCAATATCCAATACAATGGCGTATGCGTTGGCGACTATTTTCAATATTTTTATGTTTCAGCGATCAACGGGTATTTCTATGAAGAAATTATTTCTTTTTGAAAAAACGGATTGGCTATATTTTAAACAAATAATGAACGGCTTTGAAAAAAAATCCTGATTATATACTCTGGCTTCCATCCTGGTATCCCACAGCAATAACTCCAACCAATGGAGATTTTATTCAACGGCATGCACAGGCTGTAGCATTATTTACCCGGGTAATCATTTTATTTGTTCAAAAAGATGGCAACTTGAAAGTTGGTCAATCAAAAATTGAATTGAATGAGGAAGGAAATATAATTTCAGTAATTGCTTATTATGGTACTACGGGAAGAAGTAATACCATAGAAAAACTAATATCTTTCTGGCAATATAAAAAACTACAGAAAAAATTATTTTCAATAATCGTGGCTAAATATGGAATGCCTCAAATGCTGCATGTTCATATTGCAATGAATGCGGGTTTGCTGGCTTTATATGTAAAGAAAAAATTCAAAATACCTTATTTTATTACTGAAAACTGGACTGGCTATTATGCGCAAAGCATACCAAATATCTACCAGGAAAATTGGCTATTAAATAAACTACGTAAAAAAGTATTTAAAGAAGTGGCATTATTTTTACCCGTTACACAAAATCTAGGCGAAACGATCCATGCAAACTTTGTGCATGTAAATTATAAAGTAGTTCCTAACGTGGTGAATACTGAACTGTTTAATTATAAGCAAGTAGATAAACCCATATTCAGGTTTGTACATGCTTCCTATCTTAATTATCAAAAAAATCCGGAAGGAATGATTAAGGCTGCCATTGCTTTAGCCGGAATGAATTATTCATTTGAATTGCATCTGATTGGAAGAATAGATGTAGCGTTACAAAACAAATGCAAAATTGCAAATGTTCTGGATAAGCATATATTTTTGCATGATGCAGTCAGTTATGAACAGATTGCAATTGCCATGCAACAATCTTCCGCTTTTCTTTTATTCAGCCGGTTTGAAAACTTACCCTGTGTAATATTGGAAGCACTTTGTTGTGGCTTACCGGTTATTAGTTCAAATGTTGGAGGAATCGCTGAAGTTATTAACGAATCAAATGGAATTTTAGTTGAAAGTGAAGACATTCATTCTTTAATAAATGCCATGAAATACATGATGGATGATTATACAAAATATAATCTTGAATCCATTGCTCTTCAAGCTGCGAATTTATTCAGTTATCAAAAAGTAGGGGAAATGTATAATGCCTTTTATAAAAAGTATGAATAAAAAAATTAAGATTTATCCTGCAAATTACTTACCAATTTGATGTAAGCCTGCATAGCTTCTTCCTTAGTTTTTCCTTTTAAATTACACCAAGCTTCATATTTAGCTTTGTTCACAAAATCAAAAGGATTGGATGGGGCATCCACGTTTACATCACCTGTCGTGGCTTGTTTAAAAAACGAATAAAGTTGTAATAAACTGTCATTACTTGGGCGGATACTCAATTCTTTGCTATCTAAAACGGCCTGCTCAAATATTTCTTTCAAATCCATCTGTTTTTTATTTGTGCGAAAATAAGGGTTTGTTTGCAGTACTTG
>JAYWCV010000138.1:0-3608 GCA_043780275.1 Chitinophagaceae bacterium | reverse complement strand
AACTCACCAGACTGTTATAGCTGATGCCCTGTTCCATGCAGAATTCCTTCCTGGTTTTTCCGCTCTGTTGCCACTGCTGAATTATTTCTTGTTTTTGCTAACGTGTACGCCAGCCTTTTTGTATATTGTCTTTAGTTTCCATAGCGATTATTTTTCACCACGAATTAAATAAATGAAATTGAACATTAAGACCTGTACTTCACCTGATGCTTACGATGCAACCAACTTTATTAAACTATTTAATGCCGAAGGAAATTTTGATTTGAATTGGGATCAACTTCCTCCGATACCTGTTGCAGGTGCAGGACCGGCAAATGTTTTTGTTAAGTCTGCAGAGAATCCGATTGCAGGTCAGAACACCTATAGCAGGGTAAAGTATAATAAGGACGGAAATGGAGTTATTTATGTTCCATATTGGCATGGTAATAACCCTGCTCAACTTGATGAATCAAGTGATGTTGTGGCTGAAGAAATAAATGGAGTAAGGACTCCTACCTATGCAAGAACAGGAAAACATCATCAAGCGTTTATTCAAGGTTCTGAAGTCGGCTTATCAGGCATTTTACCGATTACAAACTATCCGATTTACGACAAAGTAAATGATAAAATGCTGCCTTATATTCTAAATGGACTTTCAGTAAAAGTTACAAATTATAATTCCAGCACAGGTGAGTATACACTCAATGTTAATTTCGGAGACTACCAGGTTAGAAATAATAAAAGATGGTGTGGAAATATTGAAATGCCACCCAATCCTATTCCAAATGCATATTCCCTTGAAGTACTTTCCGGAGTAACATTGACGGTCGATAAAAGCGGTACACCAAACAAAAAATATGAAATTTTAGCGGGAAGCGGAGATTTTGTGAATCCAACGATTCTTAATTGCTTATCTAATTCATATATAAATATGCAAAGTAATAGCAATTTGATAGTCGATAATAATAGTACGTTAAAACTAAGTTCAAATAGTAAGATCGATATTGGTTCAGGAGCAATACTTCGGGTAAAGCGTGGAAGCAAACTCATTTTAGAGGGCAATGCTACAATCAATGTACTCAATGGTGGTCGAATAATTATCGAAGATGATGGTTCCCTTGATTATTATCAACATGCACAACTTAAATTGACCGGCAATAGTGTATGTGAGATAAAAGGTATGTTGAATATAAAGGATAATGCAACATTTACCTTTACATCGAATACATCACAAAACGGATATTTATTATTTTCAAATACAAGTTTATTTCCATCACGGAACATTACGGCGGGTGTAAGTGCGAATATAAATATTACAGGATCTTCCCAAAACAGAAAAATTCTTCAAATAGATCAGGAAACCTTTTATGCACCGCCGGGTATTGTAAATTTTACAATCAGTAATGGAAAGATTGTACTCGCTGCCGACGCACGAGTACAGGCAGACGGATTAAGTACTGCTATTGTTTTCAATAATGCAAAATTCACAAGTACAACGCCGGGAGCTAACAACGGACACAGAGGTGTTCATCTGTACGGCCAGCCAAACGTTTTAATCGATAACTGTGTATTTGAATACGGCGCCACCGGTATCTATGCTTATTTAACTTATGGTGGAGTGCCATTAAATATTTTTAATTCAGTCTTCAGGGGAAATACCAAAGGCATTGAAGCTTACGACAAAGGATGTAATCTGTATAACTGTTATTTTTTTAATAATGAATTTGGATCTATCGGAGGGTATATGTCTTTTCCTTCTGTTTGTATGGGAAGTATGTTTAACGGAAATACCATGGGATCTTACTGGCATAGTAATTCCACAGCCAGCTATACACTTGATAATCCTTACATCAGCCATAATTCAATCGGGGCAAAAGTTCAAGCAGCTCCTTTAATTGTAAAATGTGGCAGCATCTCTTACAATAATTCCGGCTTAATAATCAGGTATGGTGCAACTTTGATGATGGATGATAATATTGCTGCTCCGCTTGCAGCGGATGTGACATTAATCGGAAACAATTATACCATTCAAACATGGGGGGCAAATAATTTGTTTTTAAATAAAGGTTATAACAATCTTTCTCCTTCAGGAGTTAATAACCAGAGTGCTATCAATGGAACTATGCTTTCAGGAGGCCCAAATCCTATGGTGGCTATGGCAAATAAATGGAATTCGGGTGGAACATTCAGCACTAACGATTATTTACTAACTGACCTTAATGGAAATACTCTGACAATTGATGGCTCAAACTACCTTAGTTCCGCTTTAGCATGTGGGCAAGCAATTCCGCCATGTCCGAATCCTCCCTGTGATTTTATGGAAGGCCCATTGAAATATTGCCCGGCATGTGAGGTAATAAATACCGATGATTTTGTAAATAAAAAATTAAATGAAGCGACGTTGATTTCATTAGACATGCTCAAATCAAATGATCCGCTCAACTATAGAAAAGCCATAGAACTTTTTTATCAAATCCTTATTGAGAATATTCCTAATCCTGATAATAAGGAATCGTATCTTTTAAATTTAAATTATTTGAAACTCCTGGAAACCGTTGGCTATGCTTTTTCAAATGAACAAATAAGCTGTGATGAAAATAGTAATAGCTTATGTGCAGAAGTACAAATGACAATCGAAATTGAAGATAAATTTATTGATATAGCAGATCAACAGGATAATTACTATCGAAAGTTTCTTTATAATATGGATAAGGCACAAACTTACCGGATAGCATGCAGGCGGGAATTATGTTTAAATGTTCTCAACGATATGCTATCCTGGGCTGAAGGAGATAACATAGAAGAAGTAAATAATTTTATTTGTTCAGTTAATACAGAAATTGATGTATTAGAAGGTAATATCGATGTTGGATCTGTTGCGGAGATGATGCAGCAATGCAACCATAATAACACTTTCCGGATAGCAGCACTAACGAATAAAATTACTTTATCAAACGATGACCGGGAAACAATGATTTCAATATTTCCCAATCCAATCAGAGATCTTGCCAGCCTGAGAACAAACATAGAAAATGCTCACGTTATTCTTTTCGATGGATTAGGCCGTACGATATTTGATGAGAAAATAAATTATGATTCAGATATTGATTTATCTACTGTACCAGGTGGAATTTATACATTGAAAATCGGGAATTTAAAAACATCTGAATATTGGATTAAAAAACTGATTGTTCAATAAAAAGATTTTATCTGATAAGTGTTTACTTAGAGAGATTGACGAAGATCAATCTCTCTATTTTTTTCCAACCCTAGCTCTTTGTAGGTGTGTCCTGAATTATCTTTTGTTGTATGAAAGATAAATGTTTTAATTGAGATGTGAGTATAAAAGAGATGAATGCAAATGAACCTCTGAAGAAGCATCGAGAAAGCGAAACCCTTTGTTGAAAGTAGAGCCGTATTAAGGGAGATCTTCACGTACGGTTCTGTGAGAGGATTGGGATGAAACGCCCTTTCCTACTCGAGTTTACAATCCGACTTTTTTTATTTTCAGATTTTCAATTCGAAGTTAGGTGCATATTTTTTCCAATTATAGAAACAAGTTATAAATTATATCAATACTTGTGCGTGACATTAGAATTTCACCACACTTTTGATTCAAAAGGAAATTT
>JAYWCV010000137.1:0-3055 GCA_043780275.1 Chitinophagaceae bacterium | reverse complement strand
CATCAGAAAACCTTTGGTCACGGCATTGCGGGGCAGATTATCATAACTCAACAGACTCAGTAATTGCCGGTAGTAATTTATATTATTGCTGCGCAACATGTCTTTTGTTACCGGAATATATTTACTGGCCGATTCGGATGTTCCCGAACTCAGCGCATAAAATTTAATTTTCCCGGGCCAGGTTACGTCGGGTATCCCATCCAGTGTTTTCTTCCACCACTCTTCATAGATTTTATTGTAGTCGTGTACGGGAACCAGCTCTTGAAATTTTTTCCCGGGATGCCGGTTCATTAATATGGAATCAAATTCATATTGCTGACCGAACTCAGTGAATCGGGCCTTCTTTAATAATTTTTTCAGCACCCTTGTCTGTTGCCTCCTCGGATCATTGATCGGAATATTTAGCGCCGCAGCAATTGCCCTTGGTATTTTTATGTCTATTATGGATGCCATGGAGTCAATTCATTGATATTAAGTCGATAAAGTTAAGGTTTGTTGATTTGTCAATGGGCTTTATCGAAAACGTACATTATTCACCGAGCCGTTTATAGAATTCATAGATCAGTTGCAGGTCTTTCGAAGCATGGTATTCTCTGGCATATATCTGATCGGCAATCTGCAAACGCTGATCGTTGAATACCTGTTTTTGTGATGAGTGGTTTGTCGTTCCTTTGATAACGGCATTTCTCAAAACGGGCAATTGTTTTTGAGTTGTTGCATAGCCCACCCAGGATTTTTTTGCAAATAAAACCTTGAAGCAATTGGATAAAAAGGAGATCGGTTTTTTTATAAAAAAAATATGAATTGGAAAAGTTAGTAGAAAAAACAGGGAAACACTCATATCAATCAATCGCTTTATTCTTCTGTAAAAGGGATCGGCCAGTTTATACCTATTTTCAACAGAAACCGATTCGCCGGATTGATTTTTTGAATCGCTTCCCACTATACTGAAACTTCCGGATGCGTGGAATTTAACCTTGCAATAGCCGGGAATTTTTTTCAGATCAGCCATTATTTCTGAAAATGAAAGCGTTCCCTCGCAAAAAATAATTTCTTTTACTGGTAAGCTTTTTGAAATCATTTGCAGGTCTTTCCAAAAACCAATTCCGTCACAATCATTTTCATCAACCGTTAGTCTTCCCAAAATCTTTTCATCAAAACTGGCATTTTGCATCAATGTGGTTGTTTTTTCAAATTCTTCTTTCGAACCCACAATCAGGGTATTCAATGCATCTTTTTCTTTGCCCGCACTCAACACATTCAATTGGACTAAAATCCAACGCTGAATACTTATTAATAAAAAAGAAAATAAGGAACCAAATAAAATGATGCCTCTTGAGAAACGCAGATCCTCGGGTAATAATGCATATGCCGATAATAATACAAGGCCTGCAATGGCTGTAGTTTTGATCAAACTAACCCGTCGATACCAGCGATCGTACAAACCGGCATAATAAGCCGTCACCAGGTAAACGATTGTATAAGCCGGAAAGGCAATCCAAATCAAGCCTTTATCATAAGTGATTTCCTCTTTTATATATTGGTTCCAGATATTTTTTATTAGAAAAAAAGAAAGTAGAATCAGTCCGGCATCAATCAGCGGCAAACCGTTTTTTCGTATAAAATTTCTGATAGCAGAAAATACAGCACTTACCGCAATGGCAAACTGAATCAGTAAATTATAAAACCCAGCCTGGCTGCTACCATAATGTTTGCGAACAAATACACTCATGGCTTTATAAAACATCTTTACATAATTGATGTTCTTACTTTTTGTGCTTTCTCCTTTAAAATGTATGATGGAACTATCGGCCAGGTAGTAGTTCTTAAACCCGCATTCCTGTACCCTATAGCTCAAATCAATATCTTCGCCATACATAAAAAAATCTTCATCAAACCCTTTCGTCTTTTCAAGAACCTCATTTCGTAACATGAAAAAAGCTCCGGCCAATACATCTACTTCATGATTTTTATTTTCATCCAAATGTCCCAGGTAATAATTGGCAAACGGTTTTGTGTGTGGAAATAATCCGGCAAATCCTGCTAATTTAAAAAACGAAGTGGCTGGTGATGGAAATGACCTTTTGGATTCATTCAAAAAATTTCCTTTTCCGTCCACCATCCGAATACCCAGTGCACCGGCTTGCGGATTGTTTTCAAAAAACAGAATGCATTTTTCAAAACAATCTTCCGGAACCAAACAATCCGGATTTAAAAAGAGAATATATTTTCCTCTGGCATTTTTAGTTCCCTGGTTACAGGCTTTTGCAAAACCTAGGTTTTCGTTATTTGAAATAAAGCTAACTGATGGGAAAATGGGTTGTAAATATGCGATACTTTCATCTTCAGAGGCATTGTCTACAACAATTACTTCTCCGTCTGCAATATTTTCAAGTGCTTTTAAAACCGAAAAAAGACACTGCTCCAGGAAATGCTTGACATTATAATTAACTATAATAACGGATAGCTGCATCTGTATAAAAGAGTAGATTTTTAGATAGGTTACGAAAATAGTTTATCTCTTCTGCATTTTTCTATCCAACAGACTTGATGCTTTGCATTAAACTTTTTCTTCCTGAGACGATGGGATATCTTTGCGGATGCTAAAGAACACATTAATAGAGGCAACAAAAGCCGGTGCAGCAGAAATAACCCGGTTTTTTAATGGCGAATTTAAAATCAGTAATAAGGAAGGAATTAATAACCTGGTAACCGAGGCCGATCATGCGGCAGAAAAAGCAATCATCGATGTTATAACCGCCAATTTCCCCGATCATTATATTTTAAGTGAAGAAGCCGGAGAAATAATTCAGGATAGTGAATACAAATGGATCATTGATCCGATTGATGGAACCGTAAATTTTGCCAATGGCATTCCTTTAAATTGTGTATCCATTGCGGTGGAAAAAAACGAAAAAATGATTTTAGGGGCGGTATATAATCCACATATGAACGAGTTTTTCTTTGCAGAAAAGGGTATGGGATCTACATTAAATGAAAAGCCGATCTGGGTGAGTGAACAAACCGAAGTGATCAAAGCATGCCTTGTAACAGG
>JAYWCV010000136.1:0-8042 GCA_043780275.1 Chitinophagaceae bacterium | reverse complement strand
AGGTCCAACCCAAGCGGAATGATTCTGAATTTTGTTTCACGGGCAATCAGAAAATCATGAACAAATTCATTTTTTTGTGTTTCACTGATGGCAATTATGGCATCGGTTTGTTTTGCTAAAAAACGTTCGGCCTGAATAATGAATTTTGTTTTTACCGAATCGAAATACGAATGAAAAACATGCCCGTGGTATGTATGCACTATGACTGGCACATCCATTGATTTTGCAGCCATCCTGCCAATAGCTCCGGGTTTTGCAGCATGTGTATGCACGATATCCGGTTTAAAATCTTTAATGATCTGTTGAATTTTTTTATACGATCTGTAATCGTTTATCGGATTTATTGACCGGCCCATTTCGACAATATAAACAGGCTGAATTCCCAAAGCATCGGTAATGAATCCGGCATCTTTTTCATGATCTTCTTTTTCACCAACAAGCAGCAAGGTTTCAAATTCAGGCCCCATATATTTTGTGAGATAAGCTGCATTCAATAATGGCCCGCCTACAATCAACCGGTTCAGTATTCTTAATATTTTGGGCATGGGTGGGTTAACGGATTATGAATGGGGAGATATAAATTTTTCAATCAAGTTATTTTTGTAAACTTTCGCAATAAAGATAATGAATACTAAAATCAGTATTTTCGCTCAGCACTGTTAACCATGCAATATCTTACTATCTGGGATCTTTTATTGACGCCTCTATACCTTTTGTTAATTATCCGTATTGCAAAAGGGTATCGGGATAAAAATTACCCCCTCAATCACCCCTTGCGTAAATATTTTTTATGGGGATTATATGTAAAATTGGCGGGAGCAATTTTCATCGGGTTGGTTTATCAATATTATTACAATGGCGGTGATACCTTTCAATATTTCCTGCATAGTAAAGTTATCAACTCGGCAATATCAGATTCTTTTGAAACATGGTATCATGTAATTACCCGGACTTCCATTTCAGATTTTCCGGCTGTTTATCCATATGCCATACAAATGGAATGGTATGGTGATCCTGCTTCATATAGTATTGCAGCCATTGCCGCATTTATCGGACTTTTTAACGGCACATCCTATATGCCGATTGCTGTAACCTTTGCTGCCATTTCATATACCGGCATCTGGGCCATGTTTAGGATTTTTGCATCCATCTATAAGTCGTTTCATAAAGAAATGGCGATTGCCTTTTTGTTTATCCCAAGTACTTTCGTTTGGGGATCAAGTATTTTTAAAGACACCGTTTGCATGTTCGCCCTGGGCTGGCTTACTTATACAGTTTTTAGAATATTCATATATAAAGACTATGCTGTAAAAAATATTATCTTGCTTTTTCTGAGCCTGTTCCTGCTTTTTAAAATCAAGCTATACATATTATTAGCCTTCCTTCCGGCACTTTCTATTTGGCTGTTGACAACCTATTCTGCAAGAATCAAATCACTCGGAACCCGATACCTGGTGAGATTAATCTTCATCTCAGGCACAGCTGCATCTTTTTTCTTTTTTGTTCAAATTTTTGCAGAGGACCTGAATAAATACTCTTTGGAGAATATTGCAGAAACAGCATCTGTGACCAGAGACTGGCTAGCCTATATGTCGGAAATAGACCAGGGATCTGGTTATGATCTGGGAGACTTTGACCCAAGTCTTACCGGTATGTTGAAGAAGTTTCCTCAGGCAGTGGTTGTTACTTTATTCCGGCCCTTTCCATGGGAGGCAAGAAAAGTCATTGTTTTTCTTTCGGCTCTTGAAGCACTGGCTTTTGTGCTATTAACTTTTTATGCTTTTAAAAAAGTCGGTTTATTCAAATCTTTTAAACTCATCAATAAAGATCCAAACCTGTTATTCTGCCTGATATTCTCTGTTATCTTTGCTTTTGCGGTAGGCATCTCCACGTATAATTTTGGGGCACTTTCCCGATATAAGATTCCCTGCCTTCCTTTCTATGCAGCCTTCCTGATCATTTTGATCAATTATGAAAAAATAAATCCGGCTGCTTTTATCAAACAGAAAAAAGGGACAAGAAAAGTTTTTCGTGAGCCTGAACACTATATTGCTGAATAATTTTTTCTCTTCCCCTGGCACCCATTTCTTTTCTTAAAAGAGAATTTTTTATTAATGCTGTTAATGTTTCGGTCCATTCATTTTCATGCTCACACAAATAACCGTTGATACCCTGTTCAATAATTTTTTTATTAACTCCCACCGGACTTGCAATAGCCGGAATGCCTAATGCCAAATATTGAATTAATTTGAATCCGCACTTTCCTTCACACCATGGATCAGATTCAAGTGGCATAATGCCAATATCAATTTTCAGTAAATCGTCCACTTCATTTTCTTCACTCCATTGAATGAATTGCATATTGGATAATGTGAATGAAGGTTTTTTGTTGGAAATAATAATTACCTGTATTCCAAATTCCTGAACAAGTCTTTCTAAAAGAGGTACTATTTTATCCAGGTACTTCATGGTAGAATGACTTCCTGTCCAACCGATACTAACTTTTTCCCGATCCTGATTATTTAACCGGTTATGATTTTTCACGGTATCCACACAAGTTGGAATCATAGTAACATCTCTGCAATATTGCTTTGCATAATTGCATAAGTATTCATTTCCTCCTATTACTTTATATGACCATTTGCAGATATACTTTATTTTCCAATTTGCTTTGATCCAATCGGCAATTGGGTTTTGATTAGACTGATCAGCAATCCATAATGCATCATCAAAATCGAAAATTATTTTTTTACGGAATAATTTTGCCATGATAAATTCAAAAATCGGCGGGCCAATTGGAGAAGTTTCCCGATGTATAAAAACAAATTCGTATCGATGTAGCAAAAACAACATTTTTATCCGTCGTAAAAAGCCTTTAATCACCCCGATTGTTTTTTGAATAAAGGATGAGTGACTGTAAAGTATATCCCAGGTTTTTTCGTCAAAGAAAGATTGTACCTCAAATTCAATTCCATTCGTTTTTAATAACGGAAAAAAAAGCTCCACCCTGAAACGCTGCGAGGGGGCAACATGAAGTGGGTAAGGAACAAGGAAAATTATTTTGTTATTTTTTACCATAAAAAATTGAAGCCACTAATTATCCTTTAAGATGTTTTGATAAACATCCAGGTATTTCCCAATACCAATTTCCAGATCGAATATTTTTTTTGCCGATTCCCTGATCATCCCTTTATCCAACAATTCAATTTCTTGAATAGTATTGACTGCTTCCATCAATCCTTTTTCATTAAAGTCATTAACCAAATAACCGGTCTTTGTTTCCTCAATAATATTTCCTGTATCGCCGATATTGTTACAGATTACTGGAATACCCATTCCCATTAACTCCGCATGTTTAGTTGGTGAAGATGCCATTTTGGAAAACGTATTCCGGATAAAAAATATACTAATATTGCTTAAGGCAAGATATATAGGCAGGCTGTTTCTATCCGCATAAGTAACGAATATTTTTGATGGATCGACCCCCATTTCTGTAGCTTTCCTTTTTACAGCTTCCGGATCATCCTTCGTCAAAAATAGCATGACATAGTCCGGATGTTTTTGTTGAAGAAGTTTCAAAAATTTAAACATTTCATCCAGCATATACCAGCCACCAACCGATCCGAGGTAGCTCACTACTTTTGCATTGGCCGGTATTTGTAATTCCTTCCGAAGTTTATCAACTTCATTTTGATCAATCTGCAGATAATTAAAATGACTCATGTCGGCACAACAGGGAATCACTTCAATTTGTATATTTTTATATATATCTTTTGTAAGTAAATAATTTTTTGCAGCATCTGTCAACGAAATAACCGCATCCGACTCCAACAGAAATTTATTTTCTTTCTGTTTATAATGTCTGTAAAGTTTTCTGTAAAAATATTTACTTAAATCCCACTGACCGTTATCTACTTTTTCATCGGCCCAGAATCCCCGCATATCAAACAGCATCTTTATACCGAACCGGGTTTTCAGTTTCAATCCCACTTCAGCAGCCACATAACTGCGGCAATGAACCATGTCGAAGTTTTCTTGTTGCTGTAATGAATTCGCTTTTTGCCAGAGACGGTAACGATCATAAATTTTTGCAAGCACCGGAGGCTTTGCTGTAAATGAAAGTGGCACCCATTTTATTCCGGCTTTGTCAACGATGGACTTTACAATACTTTTTTCTTTTTCATACCGTGCTTTTTTTTCAAAACTCAGTATGGTAAATTCAAATCCGTGCCTGGTCAACCCTTGCAGATAAGGTAAAATTTGTGACTGACCTAAAGGGTCTGTCAAGCCATCATAACTTATGTATAGTACTTTTTTCAAAAATTATTGTTCAATAATTATGTCATGCCGTCGAAGGAGGCATCTATTTATCAGGAGGCCATTTACCAAAAAGCTCTTCATTTAAGAACTTTTCTTTCGGGTTAAAAGCTTTAATTAATTCTTCTTTTTTATTACGCCTCCATCCTTTTATTTCTTTTTCTCTGACAATTGAATTATTAATATAATCCGAAGACTCATAAAAAAGCAAATAGAAAGCATTATATCTTCCGGTAAAGCTTTTTGGGTTTCCCCTATCGTTATAATGTTCTAGTATCCTTTGTTCCAGATTATTAGTTACACCAGTGTATAATACGGATTTGGTATAATTTGTAAGGATATAAACATAATATTTCTTTTTCATTTTATTTCAGATTCCTCGTTCCTCGGAATGACAAACAATAAAGAAGGAATAATCAAAATTGTCAAGACTCCGCTTTCTTGGAATAACAAATGCAAGAACCGTAAATTGAAAGATAACTCCTAACTATAGAGACTCTTGTCATGCCGACGAAGTTGGCATCTATTTCAACTTATTTACATTCTGGTTTAATATAGATTCCTCGTTCCTCGGAATGACAAACATTAAAGAAGGAATAATCAAAATTGTCAAGACTCAGCTTTCTTGGAATAACAAATGCAAAAACCGTAAATTGAAAGATAACTCCTAACTATAGAGACTCTTGTCATGCCGACGAAGGAGGCATCTATTTCAACTTATTTACATTCTGGTATAATATAGATTCCTCCTTCGTCGGAATGACAAAAAAAGGATGGCAAATGCTAATTCCATTTTGCATACCACATCTGAAACATCAGCAAATACCAGATCTTTAAATACAAATCGGTTCTGCCGTTAAAAAAACTGTCGGTAAGTTTTTGAATATATGATTCGTTAAATAATTGATGTTTACTCAAACCAGAAGAAGACAAATGTTCCATCACCAGTTCTTTCAATTCCGTCTGCAACCATTTATCAATCGGAATAGCAAAGCCCATTTTTTTCCGGTCCATCATTTCCTTTGGTACATATTTGTAAACAATCTGTTTAAGAATATATTTTTTTTCTCCTTTATGGTATTTATAATCGTTCGGCAGTTTAGCTGCCCATTCAATAATGGATTGATCTAGAAAAGGCTCCCGACCTTCCAAACTAGTTGACATGGCTGCCCGGTCTACTTTCTGTAAAATATCATCCACCATATATGTCTGGTAATCGATGGCCATCATATAAGACAAGGGATCAAAATATTCTTCTACTAATTCTTTACTTGCATGAGCTGTTGGTTGTTCCTTCACCTCTTTTGAAAAAAGGTTTTTTATTTCTTCATTGGTAAATACCTGGCTAAGGTTTTTAAGCATTTGATCCGGGGACGGGTCATGTAATAAATTCCTCAACTTGCTGTATCGACTATGAAAATTGTATTGCTTATTGAAATAAGGAATACGTTCTGAAGAAACCTGCTCCATCGCTGCAGCAACTGTTTTACGTAAAACGGTTGGGATTGCATTTAATATAGAACCATATTTTAGCAAATAATCATAGCGGTTATATCCGGCAAAAATTTCATCGCCTGCATCAGCCGATAATGCTACCGTCACTTTTTTTCTTGCCAGCCTGCTTACAAGGATAGTTGGAATGGCACTGCTGTCGGCAAATGGTTCATCGTAATAAAAAGGCAGATCAGGAATAATATCCAATGCTTCCCTTGCACTGCAATAATATTCCGTATGGTCGGTGCCTAAACGTTGCGCAATCTGTTTTGCAAATGGAGCTTCATCCAGCTTATTATCTGTTGAACCGATAGTGAACGTTTTAATTTTTTCTGTACTGTCTTTTTGCAGCAGTGCCGTAACGCAGGTGCTATCGAATCCGCCACTTAAAAAAACACCCACCGGCACATCGGCAACCATCCGGTAATTGAAAGCCTTTTGAAGAATATTTTCCGTTTTTTCCAAAGCTTCCGTAAAACCAATTTCCATTTTCGGCTGGTTATAAGCATCGTACACATTCCAGTATTGAGAAATCGATATTTCTTTGGAATGAAGATTCATCCTCAACATATGCCCCGCAGGTAATTTATGAGTATCCTTATAGATGCAATGTGGACTGGAAACATATCCATATTGTAAATACGAAGCAACGGCATCCGGATTGATTGATGATTCAAATCCGGGATGAGCTTTTAAGGATTTCAGTTCGGATCCGAAAAGAAACAGATCATCATTCCAATAATAATAAAAAGGTTTTGTACCGGCCCGGTCACGGATGCAAATCATTTCTCCGGCATGCTCATCATACATAGAGACGGCATACATGCCATGCCATTTTTCAATGGATGCTGCACCCCATTCTTTCCAACCATGCAGGATTACTTCGGTATCGGAAGCTGTAATAAAAACGTGACCGAGTTTTATTAATTCATCCCTGATCTCATTGTAATTATAAATCTCACCATTGAAGATCAGATGCAAGCCTTCATAATGCATCGGCTGGCTGGCGGCATTACTCAAGTCAATAATAGATAAACGACGATGCCCCAATCCAATCTGACATTCAGCTGTTTCAGAAAAATATTCTCCTTGCCCATCCGGACCGCGGTGAGGCATAGTTGCAGCCATCTGTCCGACTAAATCAGCAGAGCTTTTTTTCCTGAAATCAACAAAACCGGCAATGCCGCACATAAATAAATATTAAATGAAAACTTATCAACTAATCAATTGTGAATAGTGAATGGTGAATAGGTAGCTTTTAATTCTTAATTCTTAATTAATTCCCAACCCTCAACCTCTCAACCCTAAACAACTCAACCCTCAACTAACCTTAACCCTCCTCCATACCCACCAACCAAATAATATCAACCAGAAAAACAATGTCCATGATAAAAACATGGTCACATATTGATAGATGATGGCATTAGGCGCCGGAAACTTATTTACAGGACCATAAGAAAATTTGGTCAGATAACCACTTCTTGCGATGCTGTCTTCCTTGTAATAAATGGAATCCATTAATTTCTTATTGGATGTCAGCTCTTTAATCGAAGGCCTGTTGAGATCTACCAATAACCTCAATACAGGTTCTTTATCGGGATCAAAGAAATGCCATTTATTCCCATAAAAAACTTCGAAACAAAAATGTCCTTTTATTACTATTGGATCAAAAAAACCAACCTTCCTTACCGTGAAACCTTTTTTCCGAAAAAGTTCCATCCCGATAATGGACTGCTGACTGCAGGCGGCATTGGGATGTTTTAAAATATCATTGGGTATAACAATGGCACTCATATTTTTATGAACAAAAGGAGCAAGAGCCCATCCAATAAAATTCTGCCCGAGTTTATAATAAGAATAGCCATGATAAAACCGGTATCGTAATACAAAACCGACCAGGTTGGCGTATTTCGCAGAATCAGCTGTAGATATGATCGGCTTTCCAAAAACTGAATCGCAATAGGATTCCAGTTTGTCCATACTATTAAGCCGCATCAATGAAGGGTCGAACCATTCACTGCCTTCCTTGAATTGAAATTCGATTTCCGGGGTTTTATACCTGCCGTATAATTCAAATAAAAGAATTTGAAAAGCAATGGAGAGTAAAATAAATCCTGCTATTCTAATGAGCCGTTGGTGTTTCATAAAATGGATACCTGATAATTAGTTTTATTAATTTATAAATCAATATTTCTCAATTGATCTAATGTATCAACAGCATACCATTTATC
>JAYWCV010000135.1:0-2421 GCA_043780275.1 Chitinophagaceae bacterium | reverse complement strand
TAAATGAAACTGTTGAAATACAAAACCAATTTCTTTATTCCGGATATCGGCCAATTGATCATCATCCATTTTGCTTACATCATTATTGTTCAGCACATACTTTCCTTTGGTAGCAGTATCCAAACAACCAATGATATTCATCAAAGTGCTTTTACCGGAACCACTCGGTCCCATCATGGCCACATATTCATTTTTATAAATATCCAGCGAAAGCCCTTTTAAAACAGGCAAAATCTGTTTGCCCATAATATAGCTTTTCTCAATTTTTTCCAGGTGTATAATTCCGTGAGACATAATTAACGTTTAATAACTTTAGGTACTTTAAAAAATTCAGCATCATTCCCGCTTGCATTTTTCAATGCATCTTCCTGGCTGATCATTCCTTTCACCTCATCTTCTCTCAAAATATTCACTTCATTAGTCATGTGCAATAATGGTTCAACCCCAGTGGTATCTACCTCATTCATTTTATCAATCAATACAATCATTTGTTGCAGGTCTTTTTTAATCTCAACTTTTTCTTCATCATTGAATTTTAGTCTTGATAAATCACTCAGCTTTTCAATCAATTGATCAGTTACTTCCATACTAAATGTGGTTATGGACAAATATACTTGAAATCAATCGGCTCTTGACTCAAAAATGGATGAAAGGTTAATAGTCTCAATAATGTGTATTTTTTCTGAATAATAACCTGCATGTTGATTGTTATCATGCTGTCAAACTATCCTTATCTTCGCCATCCTTATGGGAAAAAGTAAAGAAATAGTTGTTAGTGGTATCCGGCCTACCGGTTTCTTGCACCTTGGTAATTATTTTGGTGCCATGCGCAATTATGTTCGCATGCAGGAAGACCATGACTGTTATTTTTTTGTCGCCGATTGGCATTCCCTCACCACACATCCCGATACTAAAGAACTAAAGGAAAGTGTGAAGAGAGTGTTGGCCGAAAATATTGCCTGTGGCCTGGATCCCGAAAAAGTGTGTTTATACCTGCAAAGCAATGTGCCTGAAATTGCCGAATTATATTTGTTACTGAATATGCTGGCTTATAAAGGAGAGTTGGAAAAAACCACCACGTTCAAGGATAAGGTAAGGCTGCAACCCGAAAATATAAATGCTGGGTTATTAACTTACCCTGTTTTACAAACGGCTGATATTTTAATTCACCGGGCTAAATTTGTACCGGTAGGAAAAGATCAGGAACAGCACCTGGAAATGGCCCGCAATTTTGCACAACGTTTCAATCATCGCTATGGCAATTTATTTCCGGAACCCGTAGCATTTAATTTTGGTGAAGATCTTATAAAAGTACCCAGCCTGGATGGAAGCGGTAAAATGAGCAAAAGCGAAAATCAAAATGCGACCATTTATCTTGCTGATGATGATGAACTGATCCGTAAAAAAATTATGAAGGCCAAGACGGATAACGGACCAACAGCACACAATTCGCAAAAGGCCGATTATATCGAAAATATTTTCATGCTTATGCAATTGGTCAGCAATACCGAAACAGTCAGCAGGTTTGAATCCGACTTCAATAACTGTACGATCAAGTACGGCGAAATGAAAAAGCAATTGGCCGAAGACATGATCCGGTTTATTTCTCCCATACGGGAAAAAGCCACTGAGTTGATGAATGACGAAAATAAATTGAAGAATATTGCGGAAATGGGAGCAGAGAAAGCCAGAAAATCGGCTATCGAAACCATCCGTATGGCAAGAGAAATGATCGGGTTGAACTATTTTTAAAAAAAAGAGAAATCCAAACGCCAAAATCAAAAAACTAACTTTACTTTCAAGCTTTCACAGTAAGAATTTTTAGAACTGAACTATCTGCTTTATTATGGCCAAATCAAAGAAACCAAAACACATTGCAATTGCCGGAAATATTGGTGCCGGAAAAACTACTCTGACAGAAATGTTGAGTAAACATTATAAGTGGATTCCACAATTTGAAGACGTAGACCATAATCCTTACCTGAATGATTTTTATGAGGACATGCCCCGTTGGAGTTTTAATTTGCAGATATATTTTTTAAACAGTCGTATATCACAATTGGTCGATATTCAAAAAGGAACAGAAACAGTTATTCAGGATCGTACCATTTATGAAGACGCAAATATATTTGCACCAAACCTGCACGATATGGGTTTGATGAGTAAAAGAGATTTTGAAAACTACTACCAGTTTTTTCAAACTTTGCGTCGTTTGGTACAACCACCCGATCTGTTGATTTACCTGCAGGCTTCTGTTCCAACACTGGTTGGACAGATTCAGAAAAGAGGAAGAGAATACGAAGAAAATATCCGGCTGGATTATTTGAAGAAACTGAACGAATATTATAATAAATGGGTAGCCGATTACAAGGAAGGTGCCATCCTGATTATCGATGTAGATAAAAATAAATTCGCCGAAAG
>JAYWCV010000134.1:0-11901 GCA_043780275.1 Chitinophagaceae bacterium | reverse complement strand
TTATCTGGGAAGAGACCTTTGTAATTTGTTTTATGACTTAATAATTCCATATTGCAAAGTAATATATTTGTGTCCAAACGGTAGCTGCCGGCAGGCAGGCGCCACGGCAGTTTAATAGAATTCCGGAAGCTAAGTAAAAAATTATCTACTCATACTGGCCAGAAACTCGATATTATCTTTTGTTCCCCTCATTCTTCTTAATAATTCATTCATCGCTTCCTCGGTATTCATGTCGGCTAGGAAAACCCGCAACAGGTTCATGCGTTGCAATACATCCTTATCCAATAACAGGTCATCGCGGCGTGTGGATGAAGCGGTCAGGTCGATGGCCGGATATACACGTCTGTTTGCCAAACGCCTGTCCAGTTGCAATTCCATATTACCGGTTCCTTTGAATTCTTCAAAAATTACTTCGTCCATTTTCGATCCGGTATCTACCAGGGCTGTTGCTATAATGGTCAATGAACCGCCAAATTCAATTTTACGTGCAGCACCAAAGAACTGTTTTGGTTTTTGCATGGCATTTGCTTCCACACCACCAGATAATACTTTACCACTTGAAGGTGCCACGGTATTGTGTGCACGTGCCAAACGGGTAATAGAATCCAATAATATTACTACATCGTGTCCGCACTCTACCAAACGCTTGGCTTTTTGTAGAGCCATGGTAGAAACTTTTACGTGTTTTTCGGCTGGTTCATCAAATGTTGAAGCAATAACTTCTCCTTTGATGCTTCTTTCCATATCGGTTACTTCTTCCGGACGTTCATCAACCAATACCACCATCAGGTAGCAATCGGGATGGTTTTCGGCAATGGCGTTCGCCACGGCTTTCAACAACATAGTCTTACCGGTTTTTGGTTGAGCTACAATCAAACCTCGTTGGCCCTTACCAATAGGGGTAAACAGGTCTATGATGCGAGTTGAGAAATCTGAAGGCGTAGTAAAAAGGTTTAATTTCTCAAATGGGAAAAGAGGTGTAAGGTAATCGAAAGGAACCCGGTCACGTACTTCATCAGGTCTTTTACCGTTGATGTGATCTACTTTCAGCAAGGCAAAATATTTCTCGCCTTCTTTCGGAGGTCTTACTGCTCCGGAAACTGTATCACCAGTTTTGATACCGAATAATTTTATTTGAGAAGGCGAAACATATACATCATCGGGAGAGGAAAGATAGTTGTAGTCGGATGAACGAAGGAAGCCATATCCATCAGGCATCATTTCCAGCACACCTTCGGCAAAAATAATCCCGTCAAATTCTATATTAAATTGTTGATCCCGACGGGTAGGATAAACTTTTAGTCGCTGATCCCTTTCCAGTCTTTTTTCTTCTGTCTGATTTGGTTCTGAAGATCCTTCTTCCACATTTTGATCTCCTTCTACTTCAGACGTGATTTCAGGTTGAGGAGCTTCATCCTCTTTAACCGATTTTTTAAGAATGGGTTTTTTTGCCACAGTTAATTTCTTAACCGGCTTTTCTTCCGTTACTTTTTCTTCCGGAGCTTTTACTTCTTCCATTATTTCTTCCACTTCAGCTTCTTCGGTAATATTGGAAGTTGCTGCTTTTACAATACGTTTTCTTTTTGGCTTATCGTCTTCCGACTTCGGGCTTTTATCGCTTTCCATGATTGCTTGTTTATCCAGTATTTTATAAATAAGATCCTGTTTATCCGGTTTTTTTGAAGTGGGTAGTTTTAATTGTCCGGCAATATCTAAAAGTTCGGGAACGAGCATATCGTTCAATTGCAAAATATCGTACATAGAAGATTGTTGAAGTTTATTACACGGCGTCGTTTAGTTTTTCAACTTTAACACAATGCAATAATGTTTGATTTTTTATTTGAAAGGAACCTAAAAGTTTCTGATGAGATTTTGAGGAAAAGCACTAATCAACTAATTCCTACGCAATATTAGTGTAATTATTGAAAAGCACAAATTTTTGCCTTTTAATAAATACTTAAACATTTTTATTGAATTTGATCGTTTTCGTATATCGTATAAATTTCCTTCCTGCTTGTACTCATAGATATTATTATATAAAATATATTGAGATGGGTGCCGCATCTTATCTTTGCTGGCCAAAAGAGTAGAAGATGTTTAATAAACGTATACGAGTAAAAGAATTATTGACCCTGGAACCGGCCGAACAGGAAGTAGTTGTGATGGGTTGGGTGAGGACTTTCAGAAACGATCAGTTTATTGCCTTGAATGATGGTTCTACCAATACCAATATACAAGTTTTGGTGGCTTTAGGAAAATTCGATGCCGACCTGCTAAAAAGATTTACCACCGGTGCTGCCTTGAAAGTGAGCGGTAAGCTGATCCCTTCCTTAGGTAAGGGACAAAAAATGGAGATTGCTGCAGAACAAGTGGACGTATTGGGTGATTGTGACGGAGAAAAATTTCCATTGCAACCCAAGAAACATAGCCTAGAATTTTTACGGGAGATCGCCCATCTGCGTTTTCGTACCAATACTTTCGGATCTGTTTTCCGTGTTCGTCATTCATTGGCCTACGCTGTAAATAAATTCTTTCACGAAAAAGGCTTTGTTTATATGCATACACCCATCATCACTGCGAGTGATGCAGAAGGTGCAGGCGAAATGTTCAAGGTAACTACTTTACCTTTTGATGGCACACCTCGAAATGATGATGGCAGCATCAACTTTAAAGAAGATTTTTTTGGAAAAGCTACCAACCTGACGGTTAGTGGTCAGCTGGAAGGAGAATTGGCTGCAACTGCCCTGGGCGATATCTATACTTTTGGTCCAACTTTTAGAGCAGAGAACAGTAATACAACCCGCCATTTGGCTGAGTTCTGGATGATAGAACCTGAAATGGCTTTTTCTGACCTGGAAGATAATATGAACCTGGCCGAAGAGTTCATCCGGTATATTATCCAATTCGCCATGGAGAATAATGCCGAGGACCTCGAGTTTTTGGCCATGCGTTTGGAAGAAGAAGATAAACAAAAGCCTCAACTGGAAAGAAGTGAAATGGGATTGATTGAAAAACTTTCGCTGGTTGTAAATAGCGATTTTGAACGGATTACCTATACGGAAGCCATCGATATATTATTAAACTCACCGGCATTTAAGAAAAAGAAGTTTAAGTACGAAGTGAAATGGGGTATCGACATGCAAAGTGAACATGAACGATACCTGGTTGAAAAGCATTTTAAAAAACCGGTCATTGTAACCAATTACCCAAAAGATATCAAAGCATTTTATATGCGGCAAAATGAGGATGGGAAGACCGTAGCTGCCATGGATATCCTGGCTCCGGGTATTGGAGAGATAGTGGGTGGATCGCAGAGAGAAGAACGATTGGACAAGCTGGAACAGCGAATGAAAGAAATGAATATTCCCAAAGATGAAATGAGCTGGTACCTGGATACAAGACGATTTGGTTCGGTACCACATGCCGGATTTGGATTGGGTTTTGAAAGATTGGTTTTATTTGTAACGGGTATGACCAATATCCGCGACGTAATTCCTTTTCCACGTACTCCTAAAAGTGCAGAATTTTAATGGATCCATTTTTATATTAAAAAAGGGGCCGTTGCCCCTTTTTTTGATGCTACTAATAGAAAAGCTATTCGTGAATGCACATTATGGGAATATGTGAATTGAATACCAATTGTTTTGTACTGCTTGGACGAAACAGCGTATCTAATAATTTATGTTTTTTGGGAATGGTAATCACCAGGTCAAGATTATTTGTTTCGGCAAATTCATGGATGCCGTCTTCAATATCTTCATGTTCAATAAAATGATAGGATGGTTTCAGGCTCTCGACCATGGTATGCAGGAGCAGCGACTGTTCAGGTGTTTCGGGTTTAAAATGTTTGTTGTCGTAATCTACATTCAAAACAAAAAATGCTGCTTTATACTCATTCACCATGTCTTTGATATATTGAATAGGCGTTGTTTCAACAACCTGCTGCAGGTCGCAGGCAAAGCCTATTTTTTTGATTGATTTATAAGTTGCCCCCGGAGGAATTACAATGACCGGGAAACTTAAATGCTTAATTGCTGTTAATGTGGTGCTGCCAAATAATATTCTTTCAAAACCGGTAGCTCCCTTTGTGCCCATAACTACTGCAAAGGGTTTAATTTTTTCACAAAAATCCTCCAGTTCATCCACTACATTTCCAACTCTGGCCTCTGTGTATATCTTCAATTCTCCAGAGCTTATATGTTCAACCCCTTTTTTTATCTCATCCAGTTTTTTTTCGGCTTCCATTTTTAAATCTTCGGCAGATGCCATAACAATAGGTACTTCGGTAATGCTGACCGGTATCTGGTAAACATGTAATAACGTAATGGACGTTTTAAGTTCTTTAGCCATTTCTATAGCATAATTCATGGCATTGGTTGAAACAGGTGAAAAGTCGGTTGGTATGATGATTGAACGCATGATTGTTTTTTTACAATTAACAGATATGGAGTACTGTTAGTAAGGTACAAAAAAACCGGCAAATTAAAACTTGTTTTAATATGAGTTTTGTCATTTGTCTAAATGATTCCTGTTCCTGAGCTTTAAAACCTGTTTAGAAATGCTTTAGTACGTTCGTTTGCATTTTTACGAAGGTTCAAATAAAATAAATTGATATCGGCAATATGGTAATTTTTCATGAATAAAAAGAAACCACCGGGAAACCTTGGTTTTTTAACCCAAAGAATATTGCCATTTACTTGTGCATCGGTTGTTTTTTTGTAAACCTTATTGAAATTGCGCAAAACACTTCCGCTGTTTTCCTTCCTGGATGCATGTGTTTCATCAGCGGTCCATGTTAATGGGTTTGTGTTGAGGGCCTTAAATTTTTCTTTCTTAACTAATTCTGGAGTATACCCTTTTCTATACGTTCGCCAACTACAAATACAGCCAGTTTGTAGCGCATTATTGCAAAAAGGAATTTTTGAATAATAGTTTTCCGGAACCGGCCAGCCAAGGATATAGGCTACAACCAATTGGTTCATCAGGGGTTTGTTTTCGAAATAATCTCGTAATAAATACTCCGACATTTTTGCACCTTGACTATGGCCCGCAATGATGATGGGTCGGCCATTATTGTAATTTTTAAGATAATATTCAAACGCATTTTTCAGGTCGCTATAGGCTATTTCAAAAGCTGCTTCAGCTGAATCTTTTTTAAGATAAAAAGCACTTAAATGTGCCTGCCGATAACGAGGTGCAAATACCCGGCTGCTGTTATTGAAAACACTTGATTGAAATAATATACTGCCATTGTCTGTTTTCGCATTTAATAAAGAATCGTGTATGCTGGCATTCATTGCATGGTTTTCATCCTTGGTTGTAAAGGTTGTTGGGTGAATGAAAAAAACATCGGCCAATTGATCCGTTTCATTTGATCGGAGTGGGATTGGAATACTATCGGAGGGATCTTTTTTCGAAGGATGTGCCGCCCAATTATCAAGACTTGAATAATCCGGAATGGAATAATAGCCTGATTCAGTAGAAAAATAATTGTTTGTCGGAATCGTCTTTGAAGAACAAGCATTAAAAAGAATCAATAAAAACAGGTAGGCGGTTAATTTATTCATCCATGGTATTATTTAACTTTTGGGCTGCAAACCGGAGACTAATAATTTGGTTTTACTTAAAAATACAAAAAGAGGGATATCTATTACAGAATTAATGTTTTTTATGTATGGGTTGACATTTAACTTCTGAAAGCAATCCATAATTAAACTAATAATCATGTTTTAAAGAACCGTTATTTTGCCATTCATATATTTATAGTAACCATTTGTCAAGAATGGAAATATTTTTTTGGGTCATTGAATCATTGATAAATCATTTATTATAAATGCGTTATGTTGTATTTTATAGCCATGGCTAAAAAAAAATATAAATTATTTAGTACTATGTGTTGCATGGTACTAAATGTTACCATATCTTTGATATATCAAAACACCATATTTTAAAAAACAACGAAAATTAATTTTTTAAAAAACGATGGAAAATTTAAGATTATGAACATTGAAAACACACAAAGTCAGATGCGAAAAGGAATCCTGGAATTCTGCATCCTATCTATTATCCGAAGAGGCGAGGTTTATCCCAGTGATATTGTAGAAGAGATGCGTTCGGCAAATATGCATATTCTGGAGGGAACACTTTATCCTTTATTAACCCGGTTGAAAAATGCGGATATGCTTTCTTACCGATGGGAAGAAAGTAATTCCGGACCACCCAGAAAATATTTTTCATTGACAGAGAAAGGAGCAACCTTTTATCAAGAACTGGAAGAGACCTGGACCGAATTGTCGAATGCCGTGAACATATTGACAATAAAAACTAACTAATACTCAAATCAAATAATACAACATGAAAAAGATTATAAATATAAACTTGGGTGGCCTGGTGATTCCAATCGAGGATACAGCATACGAGCAGTTGCAAGCGTATATTGAAAGTTTGCGTCGTTATTTTTCAACCGAAGATGGCAGGGATGAGATAATCAACGATATCGAAAACCGGATTGCTGAATTGATGAATGATAAAGTTCGTAAGGGTTCTATCAATATTACTGAAGAGGATATCCATGATATCATCAAGAATATGGGAAAGCCCGAAGAACTGGAAGCAGAAGATGAAGAACATCAAAAACAGCATGCCAATAATGGAAAAACTTCCTATGCTGCCGAACCTAAAAAAAGAACTAGGCTTTACAGGGATAGTTCCGATAAGGTCATTGCCGGGGTATGTGCCGGAGTTGCCGATTATTTAAACGTTGATCCGGCGATTGTACGTTTATTATTTGCCATTGTTGCTTTTGGCGGATGGGGATTTGGATTCCTTTTATATGTCATATTGTGGATCATCCTTCCCGAAAAAGAGTTGGATAATTACAAGGGAAAGCGTTTGTTCCGTAACCCGGACGATAAAATATTGGGTGGTGTTGCAAGCGGACTGGCAGCCTATTTCAATAAAGAAACATGGATATTCCGCCTGGTTTTTGCAGGTCCGTTTTTATTGAATATTATTTTTGGCTCTTTTAGTTGGTGGGGTTTTCACGGTAGTGGTTTTATACCCGGTATTGTATTCGGATCACTTTCCGGAACTTTCTTCCTGGCATATATCGTAATGTGGATTGTACTGCCTTTGGCAAATTCACCTTATGAGAAAATGGAAATGCGTGGCGAGAATGTAGATGTAAATAAAATACGTCAGAATGTGAAAGACGAAATGCAGCAAATCAAAGAAAAGATGGGCGACATGGGACAGGAGTTAAAAGATTCGGCGAAAAACTTTGGCGATAAAGCAAAAGAATTTTCAAATACAAGAGGTAAAGATTTTGCCAATGAACTAAGACAGTCTGCAAAACCCGTTGCCAGTCGATTAGGACATGCCATCGGCATACTTTTCAAAGCATTTTTCATATTTGTTGGCGGCTCTATTGCATTGGGATTATTCATTGCGTTTATGGTTGTCGTTTTTGGCGGTATCGGTATGTGGCCACTTAAAAAAGCGGCCTTAGATTTTCTGTTGGATGGTTTCTGGCAACAAACATTGGCCTGGACAACTATTATATTATTATTGGTTGTGCCAATAGTTGCATTCTTTACCTGGTTGGTCAGAAGGTTGTTGAATGTAAAGTCTCAGAAAAGATACCTGGGATGGATATTTGGCGGATTATGGGGATTGGGATTTGTAACACTTCCATTTTTTGTGAGCAGTATGGTTCAGGAGTTTAATCGCTATGAAAAAGTAAGTACGGATATGGGAATAACACAACCCGCCAATAACCTGATGATGATAAAAGTTACAGAGCCCGAAATTGAATTCAGTTCTGCTGTGTGGTGGATTGAAACGGATAAAGGATGGGATATTACGGAAGACAGTTTGAAATATGCCAATATAAATTTAGAGTTTAACCGTAGCCTTGATTCAAACTACCATGTAACCATTTGGAAATATAGTGCCGGGATGTCTAAGAAAATTGCGATAGAGAGGGCAGAAAAAGTTCAGTTTAATGCAAACTATTTTGATGGCATTCTGGGTCTGGGAAGTGGATTGGCTATTGACCGTAAAAGCAAGTTCAGAGGACAGCGGGTATTGGTGGAAGTTCAGGTTCCGGAAGGTAAAAAAATTGTGGTGGATGAGTCGGTTACCGATTTTTATCACCCGGTTAATTTTCGGGTAAAGAGAAATAATCGTTGGAACAACAGAAACTGGGATGTGGATGTGGACCTGGATGAAAATATGGAGTGGGATACAAATGTGGAGTATGTTATGAGAGCCAACGGTCAACTGGAAAGAGTTGATGGTTTGCAAATGAATAATAAAAGAACAAATGATGCGGAAGATTATCGGTATAAAAAAAGCAGGGAAGAAATCAGACATGAAATTGAAAGCCAGAAAAAGAAAATAGAAGATGAAAAAAGAAAGCTGGAAAAAGCAGAACAGCAATTGGAAAAAGTAAAAGAATCAACTACCAAAAAAAAAGAAAGTATAGATGATGCAAAAGAAGACTTTGGGTCCCTGTTAATTACGCCGGTTTTCTCTATGGTTAATTTTTTTAACTAAGAAATTTCAGATCCAACCCAAACAATAGATAAGAGACTCCTTATGGAGTCTTTTTTCATGATGCAAGTTTTACAACCTTATCTTTGTGCCCATCAATTTTTTCAAAATGAAGAACACCCCTTTTATAGATAAGCATATTTCATTAGGTGCAAAAATGGCACCGTTTGCAGGATATAATATGCCTGTTTCGTATACAGGGATAAACGACGAACATTTTACAGTAAGAAAATCGGCCGGTGTATTTGATGTGAGTCATATGGGTGAGTTTATTTTAAAGGGTCCGAATGCAGTTGCATTAATTCAGCAATTAACTACAAATGATGTTTCTAAACTGACTGTTGGAAAAGCACAATATAATTGCCTGACCAATAATGATGGAGGAATAGTAGACGACTTGCTGGTATATTGTATTGAGGAAAATAAGGTATACATGCTGGTGGTGAATGCATCCAATATTGAAAAAGATTGGAACTGGATCATGTCTCACAACCTGGATCAGGTAGAAATGCATAATGTTTCTGACAAGACGGCTTTATTGGCTATTCAAGGTCCGGAAGCAACAAAAATTTTGCAATCATTAACCGAAACAGATATTTTAAATCTTAAATATTATACGTTTGTAAAAGGCGTTTTTGCGGGTGTAGATAATGTGCTTATCAGCGCAACGGGATATACCGGTGCCGGCGGAGTAGAAATTTATTTCGAAGACAAAGAGGATCATGCTTCCAAAATATGGGATGCCATTTTCGAAGCGGGTGCATCCAAAGGAATTAAAGCAATTGGTTTAGGTGCAAGAGATACCCTGCGAATGGAAATGGGCTATTGCCTGTATGGAAATGATATTGACGACGCAACAACTCCGCTGGAAACAGGTTTGGGTTGGATTACCAAATTCACAAAAGAGTTTACCGCCAAAGAAATATTAGAAAAACAAAAAGCCGAAGGTGTAAACAAAAAACTGGTCGGCTTCGAAATGATTGAAAAAGGAATTCCCCGACAGGGATATGAAATAACAGATGCAGAAGGAAATATCATTGGTAAGGTTACTTCAGGTACACAATCGCCCAGTTTAAATAAAGCCATTGGTATGGGTTATATAAAAAGGGAATTCAGTACAAACGATTCAATTGTTTATATAAAAATCAGAGACAAACAAGTGCAGGCAAAAGTTGTAAAAGTTCCTTTTGTATAGACGATTTCAGATGTTTGATAATTTGATTTTTTCAACCAAAACAAGATCAACGTTCAAATGCCCACCATTCACCTCACTACTTTTATTGCTGCACCCGTAGAACGGGTATTCGATCTTTGCCGTAGTATTGATCTTCATCAGCGATCGATGTCTGAGTTTAAAGAAGAGGCAGTGGCGGGTATCCGGAACGGGTTGATAAATGAAGGTGAAACCGTTACCTGGCGTGCAAGACATTTGTATAAGACCAGGGTGTTGCGGGTAAAAATTACGTCCATGAAATTTCCAGATCAGTTTATCGATGAGCAACTCGTGGGTGATTTTAAAACGATGAAACATGAACATTGGTTTAAACCATGTGATAATGGTACGATCATGATTGATGTTTTTTATTTTGAAACACCCTATGGTATACTTGGAAAACTAGTTGAGAATTTGTTTCTGAAAAGATATATGTCAACCATATTAGAAAACCGAAATTTAATTATTAAAAAATATGCAGAGTCCAATCAATGGAAACAACTGCTGGAAAAATAAATGATCAGCATGAATTCTAAACCCACCTTACATACCTGTTTTTCTCCGGCCCTTTTACATTTATTTGATGTGGATAAAAGCATCGTTGTTATTATTGATGTGTTAAGAGCTACATCTACCATTGCAGCCGCTTTGCATAACGGAGCTAGGGCAATTATTCCGGTAGATAGTGTTGCAAGATGCATTGAAATCGGAAGACAGATTGAGGGCATTACAGCCGGTGAACGGGATGGAAAAATTGCGGAAGGACTTCAGTATGGCAATTCGCCTTTTGACTATCCGGAATCTTTCATAAAGGGAAAAACAATTGTGTTAACCACCACCAATGGTACCCGGTTGTTGCAAATGGCTCTGGATAATAATGCAGAAGGAATTATAACCGGATCTTTTCCCAACCTGTCAGCTGTATGCGATTATTTGATTGAAAAAAACCAACCGGTAATCCTGGGATGTGCAGCCTGGAAGGATAAGATCAATATAGAAGATACTCTTTTTGCCGGAGCAGTTATTTCAAAAATTAAAGAACATTTTGAAATTCAATGCGACTCTTCTCATATTGCCGAATCGCTATATGAAAAAGCTAAAGACGATGTGTTTGCGTTTATGAAAAAAAATGAAGCATCTCATTATAGCCGGCTGATGGGCTTCGGTGTAGAAGACGATATCCGGTTTTGCCTAACGGCCGATATCGCAAATGTTTTACCCGTATATAACGAAGGAAAACTGTTATTGCTGAATAAATGATAAAAAGTAAAACAGATAAAGATAATCCTTTATTTACAAAATAATTGAACAGAAAAGGTTTATTATTTTTTAATTTTTTCTGCATTGGATAATGACTTTCAATCATTTATTTTTGTCAATTACCCTACTGGGAATTGATAAAGACCACTAAAGCATTTCTGTTCAATGGCCATCTCTCATTTTAATAAATTTGTATATACCCACGGCACCGATGAGGTGATTCGCAGAGGGAAAAAAATACATGCCATTGGTTATGCCGAACTGGTTGAATATGATGACATGTTTAATAGTGCGGTATTTCGGGTGAAGGATGATAACTATGCTACGGTTTACAAAGTAAATATTCAAAAACTACAAGACAAAGAGGAACTCTCGGTCCGTTGTTCATGTCCATATAATTTAGGCGAGATATGCCGTCACGAAGTAGGGGCATTATTTCAATTGCAGGAGTTGGTAGATAGTGGCCGTTTACATACTGCAGAAAAAAAATTCGATCAGCGTCATACCATTGCAAAAATGAACAAGATTGACATACGCACAATCCGTATGTTATGTTCGGAACAAACACTTGAACAAGCCGAAGATTTTTTGCGGGTAAAAAAAGCAACGATCGAGTCGGCCATCGATGAAGTAGTTACGGCATCTGTAAAACTGGAAGGCAATATGTATAAAGTCATCATCAAAAAAAATGATGAACGATTTTTTGATACCAGTTGCGATTATGTTGATCCTGAATATCCACTCTGTCTGCCAAAAATTATTGTTTTCTTGCAATTGTTAAATGCATATGGAGCCTATTATTTCGACAGTATTCGGAATTGGGATAAAGAAAAAAATAAATTGCTGGCTCTTTATGGCTATTCATTAAACGATGA
>JAYWCV010000133.1:0-8629 GCA_043780275.1 Chitinophagaceae bacterium | reverse complement strand
TGCAAAAGCAATCAGTGGTGAACCCATGATACCTTCATTAATAAATACACGGTGTTTAGAATATGGTCTCCATGCATCATATGCTTTTGCTAAATCTGCAAAAATATTTTCATATTCCGGTTTTCCTTTTGCCCATGCATTGAACGCAATTTCTTGCTTAATCTTTTGTCCGTACACATCATACTTCACCAATTGTTTGCTTTCACCATCAAAAAACTTCCAATAGTTTGCAATGCTTGCATAAGAGGATGCAAGGTCCAGTTTCACCTTGGCATCTTTTTTCATTTCATCAAACATGAACTTCAAACGGGCATCACGAAGATTCACCGTGTTTGGATTATCTGTGTCAATTTTTTGTTTAACACCAAAGGAGCTTTCATATCTGTTAGTGCTACCCGGATATCCATAAATCATGGCATAGTCACCATCTTTAACACCTTTCAGAGAAACAGGCAAAAACCATTTTGGTTTCAATGGTACGTTTTCATTAGAGAAATCAGATGGCTTACCATCCTTGCTCATATACACACGAAAAACGGAGAAGTCTCCTGTATGCCGTGGCCACTCCCAGTTGTCTGTATCTCCACCAAATTTTCCGATACTTTCAGAAGGTGCTCCAACCAAACGAATATCCTTGTAACGCTGATAAACAAAAGCCAGAAACTGATTGCCTTTGAATAAAGGACTGATTCTTGTTTCAATATTTGTAGCCACATCAGATAAGCGTTTATTGATAGACGCTATAGTTGAAGATTGTTTTTGAGCTCTTTCAGTTCCTGCTAATCCTTTTAAAGAATCCATTACTTCTTTTGTCACATCATCAATTCGTAGGAGAAACTGAACAGAAAGATTTTTTGCCGGAATTTCTTCTCCTTTTGTTTTGGCATAAAATCCATCTCTTAAATAATTGTGGTCAACCGTACTGGCAGTAGCAATTACATCATAACCACAGTGGTGGTTTGTAAAAAGTAATCCCTGCGAACTGACTATTTCACCGGTACAGCCTCCTCCAAAAATTACGATGGCATCTTTTACAGAAGCTTTATTAATATGGTAAAGCTGATCGGCCGTTAATTTCAGTCCTTTTTTAACCATGTCTGCATACACTTGTTTACCCAATAATAATGGCAACCACATACCTTCGTCGGCAGAAGCTTTTAATATCATGGTTATTGGTAAAACCAATAATAGAAATATTTTTTTCATAACTATAAATTTTTGTGTAGCAAACCTACTGAAAAAAGATTTCAGACCAAATGATATATAACAAGAATGGCGTATTTTAAGTTTTTAAATTAACTGTATGCGGAAAAATAATTGGCTGATTACAGCCGGACTAGCCTTATTGTTATACTCCTGTACAAAAAAAGATACGATTATAACAGCTCCTTCTCCTAACCCACCTGCACCACCGTTAATTGTAATTCAACCACCACCGGCATTTGGGTTTTATGTAGTAGGATATTTTCCTTCCTATCGTAATGTGAATGAAGTGCCTGATGTGAAATTTAAAATGTGTAACGTAGTGAACTATGCTTTTTTTGGCGTTAATGCTTCGGGATTATTAACCGTAAATAATCCTACAACCCTTGCTGCTGTTATTGCTAAGACCAAGGCAAACGGTGCAAAAATATTTGTGAGTATTAATGACGGTAGCGGAGACGGGAAAACCAATTTTAAAAATATGGCGGCTACGGCTACCGGCAGATTATATTTTATCCATGATGTAATGGCTAAAGTAAAACAATATGGTTTTGATGGAGTTGATATGGATTGGGAATTTCCTAATACAAATGATGGAACAGACCTGACTTTTACTTCATTAATGAAACAGCTTTCCGATTCACTTCATCGGGATGCGAAATATTATTTGACAGCGGCAATTACCGCAGGTAAATACGCAGGTACCATTCGGGATGCAATAAAAACTGAATTGTTTGCCTATGTCGACTGGTTCAATGTGATGGCTTATGACGACTTCAGCACTGTATTGCCATATAAGCATCACAGCGACCTGTTGCTTGCTCAAACTTCTTTGAACTATTGGATTACAACCCGAGGAATGCCTGCTTCAAAATTTGTATTGGGATTGCCTGCTTATGGAAGACCGTCAGGCATTACCCAAACCGGAACTGCTCTTTCATTTCAAACTATATTAGCTCAGGGGGGTAATCCTTTACTCGATTCTGCCGTGGTAACTGCCGGAGGATTTACAAATTATACGGTTTACTATAATGGACAAAATACAGTAAAGCGTAAAGCCATTCTTGCCAAACAATCAGGAAACGGAATCATGATGTGGGAAAAATGGCAGGATGCTTCCGATGGGAATTCTTTATTGAAAGCGGCCTGTGATACGGTGGGCCGAGTTTATTAGATTTCTGTTTTGTAATTTTGAATAAATAAAAAATTAAATGATAACAACTACAACCCCTGATATACAGGGAAAAACAATTGAACAATACCTGGGAGTCATTTCTGCCGAAGTAATTATTGGTGCCAATATTTTTAAAGATATTCTTGGAGGACTAAGAGATGTTTTCGGTGGCCGCAGCGGAACCTATGAAAAAGTATTGGCCGAAGCCAAAGAAAATGCCTTAAACGAGTTGGTTCAGAAAGCACAGGCCATGGGTGCCAATGCCATTGTAGGTATTGATTTGGACTTTGAAACCATTGGAAGTGGCGGCAGTATGCTGATGGTTGTTGCCAGTGGAACTGCCGTCCGGATCAATTGATCTAAAATTGTTTTGGATGAACCTGTATGATTATGATACCGGTTCATTCAGTGCATTCCACAATTGATCTTTTAATTCCATAAGCCCTTTATTGGCCAGCGATGAAATAAAAACGTGTGGAATATTCTTCGGCAATTCTTTCTTGATTGCATCAATCAATTCCTGATCAAGCATATCTGTTTTGCTAACGGCAATGATAAATTGTTTGTTTAATAATTCCGGATTGTATTGCTCCAGTTCATTGTGCAGAATTTCGAACTCTTTTTTGTGATCAGCACTATCCGCAGGAATCAGGAAAAGTAAAACAGCGTTTCTTTCAATGTGTCGCAGAAACCGGTGCCCCAGCCCTTTCCCTTCGGCAGCCCCCTCGATGATTCCCGGTAAATCGGCAATACAAAAACTTTTATTGTCGCGGTATTCTACAATACCCAGGTTGGGGGTGATGGTAGTAAATGCATAATCTGCAATCTTGGGTTTTGCAGCAGTTATTGTTGATAGTAAGGTTGATTTACCGGCATTCGGAAATCCAACAAGGCCGACATCGGCCAGCATCTTTAATTCAACAATTTTAAATCCTTCCACCCCATCTTCACCCGGTTGTGCATGTTCGGGAGCCTGGTTGGTGGGGGTGGCAAAATTGGAATTCCCCAAGCCGCCTCTTCCACCCTTTAGCCAGATAATTTCCTGTCCGTCTTCCAACACTTCGGCTTCTTTTTCTCCGGTTATCTCATCATAACAAACAGTGCCTAATGGAACGTCGAGATAAATATCTTTTCCAAACCGGCCGGTTCTGTTATTGTCTTTGCCGTTCTCTCCATCTTCAGCCAGTACATTCTTATGATATCTTAAAGGAAGTAGGGTCCACATGTTTTTATTACCTCGGAGAATGATATGAGCACCACGACCTCCATCTCCACCATCAGGGCCACCGTAGGCTGTCAGTTTGTTGCGCATAAAATGCTTACAACCGGCTCCGCCATGCCCACTTTTGCAAAAAATCTTTATCTGGTCTATAAAATTGCTCATCTACTTCAGAATATTTTGACCTGCAAAAATACGATATTCAAATTTCCCCTTTCATTTTTATACAAAAAGCAGTTTGATTGCTGAATTTGCAGGTAAGGGAATTTTTATTTTGCAAAAAAAATCATGCTGAAGTTGGTATTTTTCTACCACTTCAGCATGATGCTGAAAAATAACGATCTATCTTATCTTTTCATCATACTAAACAAATCACCCTTATTCCATTCTGGACGAATGACTGTCTGAGCAATGGAATAGCTGATCAGGAAATTTAGTTTTACATATTCTTTTCCGGCAGTGAAATTAAACATGCCATCGATACCGTCTGCAGATTGGTGATAGTACTTAGCTCTCCATTGCTTTACAAAAGCTACCATATCGAAACCCGGGATGGCTGACTTGGTACCAAACTTTACATGCAGGGCAGGTATGCCGTTCATGACAAAACTGTACTGGTCGCTGCGGACAAAACGGTTTTCAGTTGGCTCCGGATCTTTTTCAACATCCAGTCCGAGATGTCCGGCAGCAAATTTTACATGATCCATCATACTGGAATGTTCGGCACCCAGTGGTACAATGGAAAGCATGGGTGCAATCATGGTGGGCATATCGGTATTTACATTGGCTACTATGGATGCTTTTGGCACGGTGGGGTTGGCAGCAAAATAAGATGAACCAATCAGGCCCATTTCCTCTCCGGTTACCATGACTATCAATACTGACCTTTTGGGTTTTACCCCAGATGATTTATAGATCCTGGCAATCTCCAGTAAAGAAGCCACTCCGGATGCATTATCATGTGCACCATTGTATATAGAATCTCCATTTACTGCCCTTAAGATGCCTATATGATCCAGATGAGCAGAATGTACGACATACTCATTTTTCAAAACTTTGTCCGATCCGGGAATCAAGCCAACCACGTTATAGCTTTCTATATCGCTGTGTGTCGTGGAGTATTTAGCTGAAAGGCTGAATGGCAGATCAAAAGATGCCGGTTTTTTTCTTTTAATATCGGCGAGCACCTGGTCAATATTTTTACCCGAATTCATAAATAAACGGGTGAGTAATTGTCTGCCAGCATTTAAAACCAAATTCAGGTTACCGGTGAAGGAATGGCCATAGGCAATGGTTTTGTCAGGATTCAATGTTACATTGGATTGCAGCACGGGGTTGGTATTTGTAGCAGATCCTTGTGTCGGATTTATCAGTATTACGGCAAGGGCTCCTTTATCAAAAGCTGTTTTCAGTTTATAGCCCGGCCGGGAAAAATGAGAAGCGATGGTTGAATGGTAACCATCCGGGGAACCGGTGATCATAACGGCAATTTTACCTTTTACTTCAATACCAGCATAATCGGAATAATCTCCTGGAATATCTATTCCATAACCAACAAAAACCAAACCGCCATTTGCCGTTGAATTATTATGCAAAGGATGTGGGAGTGGCGTAAAATCTTTTGCAAAGACCAATGAATCGATATTGCCGTTTTTATCTTTCAAGACTGCTGCACAAGAACTGTTTTTCACGATGGATTTACGTATTAGCAATTTTTGGGTATAGTTGCCAATGTCGCCGCCCGGCAGAATGCCCATTTGTTTATATTGGGCAATCACATAATCAACGGCCATTTGATAACCTTCTGTTCCCGGTAACCGGCCTTTTAATTGATCATCGGCCAGGTAGGTGATATGCGAACGGATGTTGTTGGTATCGATTTGGTTTATTGCCTTTTGAACATTTTTCGAAATTTTTACCTGTTGTGCATTGACAAACATGCATGAAGCACAAAATAGGATGAAGAGTAATTTTTTCATGGCGAAAAGATAATTGATTTAAATATTCAACATGCTGAAAATGGCCAGAAAGTTTTATAAATATAAAAAACGGACTTTAATCAATAGATAATCAGAAAGAATATTTCATAAAAAAAGCGTTGACTGTGATGCCAACGCTTTCTATAAAAAAAATTGATCGGTTATTGTAAAACCAGTTTTTGGGAATAAACTGATTTATTGGTTCTGTCTGACAGTTTAATCATATAAATTCCCCTGGTTAATCCCGGATGGATATTTATATTTTCTACCTGCTCTTCGGCCAAGATCGAAACCTTTTGCTGCATCACTTGCCGGCCCATCACATCCATTAATTCCAGGGTATAATCACCGGTATTCATTTTACTGAATTGAAGAGTAACCTTATTTTGCGAAACAGGGTTTGGATATAACTGAACCTTATCAGTTCCAAAATCTTCCCTTTGAGCAATGGTTGGTATGGTTGGAGATTTGGTAGATTGTTTTGTTTGAAGAATATTACCATTAGCCAGATCGGAGCTTCGATATACACCATCTTTAACTTCAAATACTGTGGCAGCCAGTGTTTTCATGTTTACGGTAAAATAAGATTTGCTGTAAACCGCACTGCTGATCAATAATTCAGCTTTTTCATTTAATGCAGCACCATTGGTGGTAAACTCATTGGGCAAATTGCTGATGGCGCCGATATGCGTAGCAATTCGGGATTCTATATTTACCCTGAACACATGATTACGGTTTGTGATAATGTACAAACTTCCATTGTCATCGGCAATCATATCACCGCCAAAACTGGTACAACGGTTATGAATGGAAACCGTAGTATTGGCCGGATCATCAACCAATGCTCCAAATGAAGTGATTTCCATTTTATTATCAGTTGTGAATCGGACAAAATTATTCGCATCGTTTGAAATAGCATATCCATACCCGTCTTCAGCAATAACCATACGGGTCATTATTTTTCCTTCATCATTATGCATATCGCCTGCTTTTGAAAAAGGTTTGTCGCCGACATAATATAGTTTCATTGACTTGAGATCAATGTATCGCATCTGATCGATGAACATCGGCGTATAATACAATCGGTTGTTTTTCTTATCATAAGATAAGGCTGCCACACCGGTTGAAAAAGCCGCTGATGACAGATTTGCATATCTTGCTTCTGTTGATAAATTAGTCAATAGTTTTCTGGTGCTGGCGTCATACACTAACTGATCATTCTTACTGCCATCCAATAATACATCAGTGAAATCGGCTGTTTGTGTATTTAGCTTCCGTAGTACATTCCAGGATGCCCCGTCTTTCTGCACATCGGTAATGGCATATGCAAACCGATCTATCTGGCTGAAAACACTTGTTGAAATTGTAAGCATTAATGCAGCAGCAAAAAGCGATTTTTTTAGTAGTAGATTTCTCATCTTACATCTTTTTAGTGAAGGTTTATGGTTGGCTAAAATGGATATGTAAAATACAGAAAATATCAATTGATAGGTAGTGAATTTTTAATATATATAAATAAATTATAGGCCAAATGGCTTGTAATTTGCCGTAATATCGCTTGGAGTTTCCGATGATTTTTCATTTAAGGGCTCACAAGATTTCAACGTATCAAAACAATCCTTGGGTAATTGCTGGTAAAGTTTGGTTCCTTCAGTTTTCCAGGCAATCATTTCATCGCTAACCTGTTTTACTATTTTCCCTGGATTGCCAGCAACCAAAGATCTGGCAGGAATTTTTTCTCCCTGTTTAATAAAAGTCAACGCACCTACAATGGACTCGTCTCCTAATTCAACATTATCCATGATGACAGCATTCATACCAACGAGGCAATTTTTTCCGATGCTGGCACCGTGAATGATAGCACCATGCCCAATATGTGCCCCTTCTTTTAAAACAACCGTTACCCCCGGAAACATATGAATGGTACAGTTTTCCTGCACATTGCAACCGTCTTCTATGACGATGCCGCCCCAATCTCCACGGATAGCAGCACCCGGACCGATATAAACATTTTTACCAATGATAACATGGCCTGTTACTACGGCCTGTGGATGTACGAAGGATGATTCGTGTACAACCGGTTTGATTCCATTGAATTCGTAAAACACGTTGAGTGGTTTGATTCCTTCAAAAATAAGTTAAGTGGACAATTTATTCAGATGGTTTGGGTTCTTTAGGGCCTTTTTTAATTCGTTCTATGAGTTTTACCAATCCAAGAACAATACCAAAAGTCCCTGCAATAAGAACAAGAAGTCCCAGTACACCTGAACCCGAGCATGAGATGGAGCAGGCCAGGGCTGCAATGACAAGGAACAAACCAACTCCCAATAAAACGGAAAGGAAGATGAGGATACCTTTTGAAGCAGCTGATTTTTCCTTATATGCGTTAATCATTTTTTTAAAAGTCTGTCTAAGACTTTTTTTATCAACCTTGACCGGTTTTATGCTGATCTTTTCTTTACTGAATTCAACAGAAGTATTTGTTGTCGGTGCAAAAGATCCATAAGCATAACTGCTGCTTCCGGAAACCATATTCGTGATACTGCCGTATTGATTGTAAACGGTCAGTAAAATCAGATAGGTACTGACCAGCAACAGGCCATCCAGCATTTTATGATACAGGTAGCTGAATTGTTTTTTAAAGAAATGCTTTTGAAGAATATAGGTTGATGCGGTAATAACATAAACTATTACAGATAGTCCTAGAATTTTAAAGGGAATGATAATTTGCAGATCCCGGAGTGCATTGCCGGTAAAAAAACAAAGCAGGAATAAAAGCAGATAACATACAACAATCAATACCCTGCTAAGGATAAAATTCTTTCTGGCCCAGGTAGAAAGTTTTCTCATAATTAAAAATTGGTGTTGATAAAAATATCGACAGTTCGAAGAGTAAGTTAATTAATGATTTTTTGATTGACTTTAATATGTCAGGACTTAATTAATGTTTTTCCCGTTCGGAAACAATTGCCCTTGAACTGAGCAACCAATTCGCTATTTTGGTTATGAATACTGATATGGTACAAACCGGTGCTGCGGCCATTATGCAGTTCT
>JAYWCV010000132.1:0-15205 GCA_043780275.1 Chitinophagaceae bacterium | reverse complement strand
GTTTACTTCAGAAAAATTATTTACGAAGTTTAATGGGTTTTGAATTTCATGAGCAATGCCGGCGGTAAGTTCTCCAAGGCTGGCCATTTTTTCTGATTGGATAAGTTGGGATTGGGTAGATTTTAAATTTATCAAAGTAGTCTCTAAAACTTTGTTTGCTTTTTGTTTTTGACGGTTGTTTCGGTAGAGTATCATACCAATTGCAAGAAAAACTCCCAGTCCTGTCAGCATTCCGTAAGTCCTGACTTTATTTTGATTCTCCATTTTTTCCTTTTCCAATTCCTGTAAACGAATCTGTTCATCGAAACCTATATTTTGTATTTGCTTGATTTTTTCCAGGCTCAATAAAGAGTCTTTCGCAGCCGTAGCAAACTGCAGGTATATAAATGCGCTATCTGATTTGTTTTGGCTCTTATAAATAGTTGCTAAAGAGCTATAAGCCATAATAAGGTAATTTGCATGACCCGTATTTTGGGTCGTAGCTAAACCTAATTTGGCATAATAAAGCGCAGAATCATTTTCACCAAGTTTGTTATAATAATTGGCTATAGCTACATATGTAAGCCCCATGTTGACGAAATTATTTTGTTCTATACTTGATTGTAATGCGATTAAATAATTATCCAATGCCAATTTTGGTAACTTTTTCTTCAAATAGATGTCACCAATACTATTAAAGGAACTGCTCCGATACTTATTATACCCTGCCTGTTCTGAATAGGCAAGAGATTTGTTATAGTAAGCCAATGCTGAATCCAATTGGTTCTCTCGTAAGTATATTCCAGCCAGCCCCCTGAAAGCTTGTGAAAGAAGTGTTTTGTCATTTATCCTGAATGCAGTTTTTAAACAATCCTGAATGGTTTTAAGCTGCATGTCACGATTCTCTGTGGCATCATATAAACTGGCGGCATCACTTTGAATAGTAGCCAGCATACTTAGCCGGGCAAATTCAGGCAATTTGCTATCCGTAAATTTTGAGATATTCCAGATGTTCTTTTCACAATCACTATTTTCCGCTATTTGAAATGCTGCATTATAAGATTTTAAAGACCGGGCATAGTTGCCCTGATTACTTGTTATGATCGCCATTAAATCATATGCATCGGATTCCCATAATTTTAAGTTCAATTTTTTTGCAAGCGGCAGGTCTTTTTCAATAAAAAATAAGGCGCTGTCTGAGTTAATATCTAAATAATAAAGTGCAAGCTCTCTATAGGCTGCCATTCGAAGCGTATCGTTTATATCTTTTTTTAGCTCCATTTGTAAACTGTCTGCTTGCTTTTTGGTCGGCTCAATGAAAAGGGGATTTACCTGGGCTATGGAAAAGGCAGGTACTAAAACGAGTGACATTAATTTAAACAATGATTTCATCTGGTTATTTATGTTAATGGTAATTGAATAATAAATATTGCTCCTTCTCCTTCCTCAGTTTCCACCTTCAACTCCCCACCATGTGCTTTAATGATGTCATAGCTTAAAGATAAGCCCAGTCCTGTTCCCTGTCCGGTGGGTTTGGTGGTAAAGAAAGGTTGAAATATTTTATCGAGTATTTTTTTGGGAATACCCGGACCATTATCACGAACCGAGATCAATATTTTATTCCCTTCTTTTTTTGTACTCATCCAAACAGTAGGGCTGTGTTTATAATCAGGGTCCGGGAACCCCCTTCGGGGGGCAGGGGGGCTGCATAAAACGCATTTGTAATCAAATTCAACACAACTCTTCCAATATCCTGCGGAATGATATTGATGTTGCCAATTGTTTCATCAAAATCTGTTTTCATGGTGGCATTAAATGATTTGTCTTTTGCCCGCAATCCATGATATGCTAATCGTAAATATTCATCTGCCAGTTTATTAATATCCGTTGGTTCTTTTACTCCGTTGCTACTACGGCTGTGTTGCAGCATTCCTTTTACAATATCAGATGCTCTATTGCCATGATGATTAATTTTTTCGAGATTCTGATCTATGTCACTCAATAATTCATCTTCCAGTCTTTCATCTCTTTCACTTATTCCTTTTGATTTTTCACTTTTTAATTCTGCAATCAATTCTTTATTTACTTCCGAAAAATTATTAACAAAGTTCAATGGGTTTTGAATTTCATGGGCAATGCCTGCGGTGAGTTCGCCCAAGGAAGCCATTTTTTCGGATTGGATAAGTTGATCCTGTGTCAGCTTCAGCTCGTTTAGTGTGTTTTGTAAATCTTCAAAAGATTTTGCATTATATAATGCAGCAGAAGTATAAGAAGCCAGTGTTTTAAGAATATCTAAATGATGATGACCATATGCGTCTTTGCTATATGATTGAACAGTAATAAGGCCAAATATTTTTTCTTTGATGATTAGTGGCAAGTAAATAAACGATATGGGTACTGTTGATAAAGTCCCATCTTCGAGCGTTCCTGATTCTTCTATATACTGACTAACATAATGTGAATATTCTTTTCTAACATCATTGATAAATATTTCTTTTTGATTTTCAATACACCATACCGGGAATTGATTTTTATTCTCCATCGTTCTTTCATAAGGCTGATAGCGAATACCTTTTTCAATTGCAAGGCGATAGCTAATTGTTTCATTTTCGGAATTATAAATTCCAATACCAAAAATACTGGCATCCATCAACTCATTAACTTTTTCATACACGGTATTTAAGATTGTATCCAGATTCAGTGTTGAAGTAATTTCTTTCCCTATTTGACTTAAGACCGAGACTGTGTTATAGGATTGTTCAAGCTCTACCGTTTTCTTTTCCAGTTCTTCATTCTTTTCCTTCATTACTACATTTGTCAGGCGATTTATTTCTGTTTCCCGTTGCAGTTTCTCTATTTCATTTTGAATGTTCAGGTACTTCTGTTTATTTTCCTGCTCCTCATTAAAAACTTCTGATTTAAATTTATGAAAAAGCTTATAGTGTTTTACAAAAGACCGGGTGTCTTCATTTTTTTCATATAACTCTGCAAGTGCTTCATGCGTTTTGTAAAGAATCGCTTTTGCTTTTATGTCTTCAGCAACTTTAAGCGATTCAAGCAAATGATCTTTTGCCTGTTCTATATCTTCCTGCTGGAAAGATAATTTTCCCAAATGCAATAAGCAATCAGCTTCACCTACTTTATAACCGATTTCCATGCTATTAGCAAGACTTTGTAAAAAATATTTTTTTGAATCATTCAACCGGTTTTGTCTTAAAAAAAGCAGACCAATTCCAAAAAGAGCATCCCCTTTCAAAACTTTTTGGGATGATTGTTCACTTATTTGGAGACACTCAAGATATGTCTCAAAAGCTTTATCCATTTGTTTATCATTCAAATAGACAGTAGCCATACTTTCAAGTACTCTTGGTTGTAGATCCTGAGATACCCCAACTTCCTTGCTTAACATCAAAGCTCTTTGAAGTAACTCAATTCCTTTTTTATTATCGCCAAGGGTACTATAAATATATCCGGCACCATTAAGTGCATAAGCCTGTGCTTCTCTGTTCCCAGTTTCTTCATTTTGCCGTAACCCTTTTAAAAAATAATCCAATCCTCTTTCATAATCTCCCATATAATAATAAATAGCCCCAATTGAAATATAGGCCTGTGCTTCTCCATTTTTTTCTCCTAGTTGGACAAACATATCTAAAGCCTGCAAAGAAAGTGATAATGCCGTTTCAAGGTTGGAGAGATAGCGATGACTTACGCCCATATTCCGGATGGCATAAGCAAGTCCTTTAGGATATTTATTTTCACTTGATAAATCTTTAGCCTGATTGCTTAACTCAAGCCCAAGTTTTGGTTGTGTAATATGTACCTCCCATGACTGTTTATTTAATTCATCTATTTTTCTGATTAATTCGACAGGTATTGTTTCCACTTCAAGAGTAATTTGCGCCATACTTTATTTTTTATTCTATTGATAAATGAATCCTAAACTCAGCTCCTTCTCCTTCCTTCGTTTCCACCTTCAGCTCCCCGCCATGTGCTTTTACAATATCATAATTTGTCTGAATCACGGATTGCCACTGATGGATGGATTTCACAGATTTTTTCATTTCGTAAATAATACCGTTCATCTGTGTAATCTTAAAATCCCATTAATCAGTGATTCAGACAACTGGTAATAAAATAATAAACTCACTCCACTTAGCTTGCTTTGTCTCTACTTTCAACAAGTCCATTATAATATCCCGACTAATAAAGAAATTATTTGCTGACCATTTCTTCTGCACCGGACCACTTGTCCGGCACCCCATCACGCAGATATTTTATTGATTTTTCCAGGAAATGATTCGCAGTTAAATCATCCGGATCAGTTGATAAAATTGATTGGAATAATTGGATCGCTTTTTCAAATTCCTGTTTTTGAAATAATGTAATTGACTGGTTAAATAATTTCAAGCTGGTCATTTTTTTATTAAAAGCTGCTAAACTATGCCCATCAATACATTCTAAAATATTAAGCAATTGATGCTTTCCTTTTAATCGTACAAATCCCAGGCTCCGGATATTAAACTGATGTGTACCCGTTAAATAGTTGATTGTTTCTTCACTTAATAGCAACGGGGCTTTAAAATATTTTGTAAGACTTTCAATACGGGCAGCCGTATTGACTGTATCAGAAATAGTTGCTGCATCCAACCGCTGTTCATCGCCGGTAATGCCCATGATAAGCGGACCGGTATGCATGCCGATACCTGCCTTAATTACAGGAAGTGCATCTGCAATCCGGATTACATTTAAATCCTGTACTGCTTTCTGCATTTGAATGGCAGCCACTATTGCATCTGCCGGATCATCGGGGAAAATGGCCATGATGGAATCGCCGAGATACTGATTGATAAATCCGTTGTTGGACCGAATGACAGGACCTAATTGTGAATTGAAAGTAGATACAAACCGGAAATTTTCTTCCGGTGTCATACTTTCTGATAGTGTAGTAAAGTCTCTGATATCTGTAAAAAGAACGGTTACAATTTTTTCTACCTGGTCTCCTAATTTTACATCGGTTAATTTTTCTTTTCCAAGAGAACGAATAAATTCAATAGGCACAAATTTTTTGGTTACTTCATGAATGCGAAGAATGGCTTCTTCCCGCTCTCTTACTTCCCGGATATTTTTCTCGTAAAGCCACGCACTTTCAATAGCAGCAGATGATTGAAGAGCCAGTGTTACAAGCAATTTCAGATGCGCCGCAGAATACTGTTCTCCCTCTTTACCAGCAAGAATAATGGCTCCCAGAATGCGTTGCTTTACCTTCATAGCCGCATAAATAAGGGATTGCACATCGTTTTCTATAATTCCTTTTTCTTTTAGCACAGACAAATCACTCATAATTTCAGACTGGCCACTCAACCCTATTTTGAGAAGAATTCCGGAATTTTTGCGGAGACTTTCCGGGTTAAAAAGCCGATCTCCCGATGTGGCAGGGACCGTTAATTGTCTGCCTTCTTCATCCCAAAGTACAATGACTCCACTGTTGGATGGAATGGAATGGATGGCCTGTTCCAGTGTGATTTGGGCAATCACATCCGGATCAATGGTCTCCGTTAATTTTTCGGAAAAATTATAGATCACATTCAGTTCCTGGTATAAGTTCAATACCTCTGTTCCCATTTTCTTTTTCTCTGCTTCTTTCTGTAACATGATGGATAAAAGAGGGGCAATGATGCCAGCATTTTCATCTCCTTTTACATAGCCTGCAATTTCATCATACAGAGTAACGGGGAAAGTTTGTGGTTCGTTGGTTGATATAGTTCCAAATAAAATAGTATGCTGACTGTCTTCAACAACAATTTCAGACTTTGTCATGTCGGCCCAAGACTGAATCCAGGCTGTTGTTTCACTCCTTTTACCCAGCAATGATTTTAATGTTGGTTGAGCCATGATTATTTGACGTGTTGGTAATTGAAACGAACTACATTTTATTGTACGTTACGGAATTGGTTTCCTTTATGAAATACCTAAAACCTCCCTTGCTTTATTCAACAATACTTCGGGGTCAAAAGGTTTGGTCATGTATATATCGGCACCAACATCCAATCCTTTTTGCCGGTCTGTTTCCTGCCCTTTGGCAGTGAGTAATACAATAAACACATTCTCCATTCCCAGTTCTTTTTTTACCCTGCGGCAAACTTCCATACCATTCATTTTTGGCATCATCACATCGAGAAAAACCATCTGTGGATTTTCTTTTTGAATAATCTCCAACGCAATTTCTCCGTTTTCGGCAGATAGAAATTCCACTCCTTCATCTTCCAGTTCTTCCAGTGTTTGTTCTATCAGCATCCGGATATGTGCTTCGTCGTCTACGATCAGTATTTTTTTATCCATTTTAAAATTGTTCTTTGTTATTAAATTATGTAACTTTTTTTACTGGTACACCACAAACAAAACATTCTCCAACCCTTTTTCAAATCGCAGCGTTTGTACAATGTCTTGCTTACCACTTAGTGCAGAGTTAATGATTATAATATCTGGTTGATTGGCTATTGCTTTTTCTACCAGTTCTTTTTCGATGGACTCTGTTACTTCATATCCTTTTGTGGTCAGTACATCGGTCAATGTTTTCACAGCACCTGCATCCTGATCTACAATCATAACTTTCTTTTTTGATTTGCCCTGCTCCAGTAAACTTCCGATTTCTGCAAACAACAAACCGGTATCGATAGGTTTAGTAAGGTATCTATCAACGCCAATCCTGAAGCCTCTTGCTTTGTCCTGAACTACAGATAATACAATGATTGGTATATCCATAGTTAGCGGATCATTTTTCAGTACAGCAGCTACATCAAAACCATTCATTTCTGGCATCATGATGTCAAGAATGATCAGGTCGGGCCGGTTGGCTCTTACTTTTTCCAATGCTTCTTTTCCATTGCTGGCTTCTTCAATCGCGTAGCCTGCATCTCCCAGTTCCTGGTGCAGCAGTGAGCGAATAGAATCATCATCATCTACAATAAGAATATGGGAGGCCTGACCAATTATATTTAATTGTGAATGGGCCACCTGTTCTTTCAATTGTTTTACCAGGTCATCGAGGTGCAATGGCCTTGCAGCAACAGTTGCTTTATTTATTGGTAAGGCAAAGGAAAAGGTACTGCCTTTGCCAGCTTCACTCTCCAGCCAAATTCTTCCGCCATGGTGTTCTATTATTTCTTTACAGATTGGAAGTCCAAGACCGGTTCCTTTTGGTTTATCGGTGAGTGTATCTCCACCTACTTGTTTGAATTGTTCAAACACGGCACCAAAATCTTCCGGGGCAATACCAATACCGGTATCGCTGATACTGACAATGAGTTCATCTTTTTCCTGCATCAGCCTGCAGGTTACAGAACCTTTGTCGGTAAATTTTACAGAGTTAGAAATCAGGTTGATCATCACCTGGATAAGTTTATCCTTGTCACCAATAATCTCTGGAAGATTATTATCAATTTGTTTGATAAGCTTCAAATATTTTTGATCGAATAAAGAACTGGTGGCGGCAATGGCCCGTTCTACCACTTCCGGCATGGAAACATTTTCCTGGCTCCATTCCATTTTACCGGCTTCAATTTTTGCAAGATCGAGTACATCATTGATAAGATGTGTGAGACGTTCACCTTCTGATATAACTACATGCAGGTTTTCAGAAATCTGGCTGATAGTTTTTTCTATTTTTTTATCTGATTTGTCAACGATGGGAAATATTTTTTCATCCAATCTTTTTCTTATGATTTTGGCGAAGCCCAATACAGAAGTAAGCGGAGTTCTTAATTCATGACTAACAGTAGAAAGAAATGCACTCTTGGCATCATTGGCTTTTTCTGCAGCATTCGTGGCAGCTTCTGCTTCCATTTTGGCCAGCTTTACATCTTCAAAAAGTGTGGCATTGTTTAAGGCAACACCTACAGAAGAAGCAATGGTAGATAAAAGCCGCATGTCGTTTTCATTAAAACTATTTTCATGCTCGGTACTTTGCACACTTAATACGCCAATATTTTCATCACCAATAGGTATGGGTACTCCAAGGTAAGAAGCAGCCGGTACACCGATACTTTGTATTCCCATTTGTTCCCTCAGTTCCTGCAGGTTTTTATTAATCAAAATCGGTTCACCGGTAAGGATAATTTTTGATGTCATTCCTTCGCCCAGCATCATGGGTGACATATCATCGCCATACAGATATGGGAAATGAATGATTTTGGTTTTTTTATTTAACAATGCCAGGTAAACAATATTGGCGTTAAACAAATCTTTCAACTGGTCGCCAACTAATTTTATCAGGTCATCGGCATTTAACTGTGATGCCAATGCTTTACTGATACTGTTTACGGTACTCAATTCTGCGGCTCTTTGTTTTGCCTCTCCCAGCAGGTGAGTGGTTTCATCAAATAATCGTGCATTTTCTAGGGCCACACTCATACTGTTTGTCAGGGTAGTCAATAACCGAAGATCAGACTCGGTAAATGCATTTTCCCGGTCAATATTTTGTAAACTTACAGAACCCCTTACCACATCGCCAACAATCATGGGTACAAATAAAGCAGATTTAGGAGGCTGGCCCATGCTTACTCCCGTGCTGCCAAACTTCTTTGCAGTTTCTACATAGTTTTCATTTATTAATAAGGATTGTTTGGACTGAATCAATTTTTGATTTGCCCAGATGATAGGGCGGGGATCGCTATAATGGCGTTGTCCTTTTTCTATTACATAACGCCAATGTTCATTTCCTTTTTCATGATCAAAAGTTCTTATCAAAACAGTTTGCGTATCGAACAATTCACAAATACGATTACCTACCAGGTCGTAAATTGCCTGCATGTTCATTTCCCGAACCAGTCCATCCTGTACACTGTTTATCACGGCAAGTTCCGCAGTACGTTGTTCTGTTTCTTTCAACAGGCGATGAGTTTCATCAAACAATCTTGCATTTTCCAAAGCCACACTCATGCTGTTGGTAATGGTTGTTAATAACCGCAGATCAGATTCACTAAATGCATTTTCCCTGTCCACGTTCTGCAGGCTGATTGATCCTCTTACCACATCGCCTACTATCATTGGTACAAAGACAGCTGATTTTGGCGGCTTACCTTTGGTAACACCGGAGCCGCCGAATTTTTGAGCTGTTCTTACATAATTTTCCTTGATATCAATTGGCTTTTTTGTACGGATCAGTTGTTGGTTTGCCCACATAAAAGGCTTAGGTTCTATCTCCAATCTTTCACCTTTCTCAATGGCATATTGAAAATGTTCATTGCCAGTGTCATGATCAAAAGTTCTGATCACTAAAGTTTGAGTATCGGGGAAGAGGTCGCATAAACGATCACCAACCAGGTCATAAATACCCTGTATATCCAGTTCTTTAGCCAACCCTTCCTGTACACTATTAATAACACCCAACTCGGCTGTACGTTGTTCGGTTTCTTTCAGTAAACGATTGGTTTCATCAAAGAGCCTTGCATTTTCCAATGCTACACTCATACTATTAGATAAGGTTTCCAGCAAACGGATATCGGAATCTGAAAATGCATTTTCAGTATCAATATTCTGCAAACTGACATAACCTCTTATAATGCTGCCGGTAAGAAGCGGAACAAACAATAATGACTTTGTCATTTGGGTACCTCCAATAGCAGATAAACCATATTTAATTTTAGCTTCTTCTTCGGTTGCTATATAAATAGTGTGTTTTTTATCAATCAATAATTGCCGGAGATGATTAATGGGCCTGGATTCAGCATTTACTTTTTCATTATTTTCAAAGAAATAATTGAAATGTTCGGTTTTATTTTCCAAATCGAACGTTGAAATAAGTACAACCTGTGCTTTAAAAAGCGTTTGAACTCTATCGCCAACCAGGTCATAAATTCCCTGCATATCCATTTCACGAACCAGTCCTTCCTGCACACTATTTATCACGGCTAATTCTGCAGTACGTTGTTCGGTTTCTTTGAGTAACCTGGTAGTTTCATCAAAGAGCCTTGCATTTTCCAGTGCCACACTCATACTGTTGGCTAAAGTTTCCAACAGTCTTATATGAGAATCGGTAAATGCATTTTCCCGGTCAATATTTTGAAGACTTACATAGCTTGTAATTTTATCCCCGATCATTAGCGGAACAAAAACACCTGATTTTATCGGTTCTGTACCAGGTACTACTTCGGTACCAAACCAGGCAGATCCCTCTTCCTGTTTATTGATGACAATCTTCTTCCTGGACTGTATTAAATGATTTCTTAATTTACCCAGTGGTCTTGGACCAGGATAAAACCTTTCTCCTTTTTCTATCATGTAATTGAAACTCTCCGTTCCGGCTTCATGATTGAACGTAGCAATGATAACTGCCTGTGCGTCGAAGAGATCACGGATTTTATTACCTATCAGGTCATATATTCCTTGAATATTCAGTTCTTTAGCCAAACCTTCCTGCACACTGTTTATTACGGCCAACTCGGCAGTACGTTGTTCAGTTTCTTTCAGCAGGCGGTTGGTTTCATCAAAGAGGCGGGCACTTTCCAAAGCCACACTCATACTATTTGAAAGGGTGGTTAAAAGATTTACATCAGCATCTGAAAAAGCATTTTCCTGGTCGAGGTTTTGTAAACTAATAACACCGGTTACCTCACCTCCCGCAATCATGGGAACCAATACGATTGATTTTGCTCCTTTACCTGTAATAACTGTTTGATCATATTTTGATCTTTCCTGGTAAACATCTTTATTAATAACAAGCAGTTTAGATGTTTCAATAACATGCTTTCTGAAACCTTTCAGAGGCCTTGGACCCAATAATGTACGATCACCTTTCTCATAGGTATAGCAGTCTTCAATAAGGTTTGTTGTTTTATCGTAGGTTACAATATCAATAACCTGTGCGTTAAAAATCACCCTCATTTTTTCTCCAACCAATTCATAAATGCCACTGATATCCAATTCTCGGGCAAGTCCATCCTGCACACTGTTGATTACTGCAAGTTCTGCAGTGCGTTGTTCTGTTTCTTTTAATAATCTATTTGTCTCATCAAAGAGTCGGGCATTTTCCAATGCTACACTCATGCTGCTGGATAATGTTTCCAGCAATCGTATATCGGATTCAGAAAAAGCATTTTCCTTAGCAATATTCTGGAGGCTGACATAACCTCTGATAATATTTCCTGAAAGCATAGGAACAAACAAAAAAGACTTGGGCATTTGGGTATCTCCAATGGCAGTTATTCCATATTCCTCCCTTGCTTTTTCTTCTGTATCTATATAAATACTGTGTTTCTTATCAATTATTAATTGTCTCAGCTTATTGATAGGCCTGGATTCGGCTTTTACTTTTTCATTATTTTCAAAAAAGTAATTGAAATGTTCGGTCTTATTATCCAAATCAAAAGTGGCAATAATTACAACCTGCGCATTAAAGAGGTTTTGAACCCGGTCGCCTACGAGATTATAAATGCCCTCCATATCCAGTTCCTTAGCCAACCCATCTTGTACACTGTTTATTACTGCAAGTTCTGCGGTGCGTTGTTCGGTTTCTTTTAACAATCTGGTAGTTTCATCAAAAAGACGGGCACTTTCCAACGCTACACTCATACTATTGGAAAGAGTGGTCAGTAACTTTACATCTGAATCAGAAAAAGCATGTTCATGATCCACATTCTGCAAACTGATAATGCCTTTTACTTCACCTCCTGCTATCATCGGCACATATACCTGTGATTTGGGTTTTTCACCTATGAGAACTTCGTTATCATAATCAAGTATAGCCTGTTCTACATTTTCATTATGCAGTAATAATTGTTTTGTTTGAATAACATGTTTTCTAAACCCTTTTGGTTGCCGAAGCCCCACTAAGGTTCTGTCGCCTTTTTCAAAAGAATAGCGATCTTCTATTAGATTGGCATTGCGATCATATATAACAATATCTATAACCTGTGCGTCAAAAATTTCCCGGAATTTTTCTCCTACCAGATCATAAATGGCTTGTATATCCAGTTTAGAAGCCAGTCCTTCCTGCACACTATTAATGATGGCCAGTTCAGCCGTACGTTGTTCGGTTTCTTTTAATAATCTATTTGTCTCATCAAAGAGTCTTGCATTTTCCAAAGCCACACTCATACTATTTGACAGAGTGCTTAAGAGACGTACATCAGAAAATGAAAATGCATTTTCTTCATCAATATTTTGGAGACTTACATACCCTGTTACTTTTTCGCCAACTTTTAACGGCATAAATAAAATGGATTTCGGCATTTCCGTTCCGGGCACCACCTTCATCCCAAATTCAGCTACTGCTTTCGGAACATCTTCATTGACAAGGATGTTTTGCCCGGTTTCAATCAGATGCTGTCTTACCTTATCAAAATTGCGGGGATTGGGATGAGATACTTCCCCCTTCTCGAAATAATAATTAAAATTTTCAAATCTTCTTTCATGATCAAATGAGCCAATGATTACCACCTGTGCATTAAAAAGTTTTTGAATCCGGTCTCCTACCAAATTATAAATACCCTGTATATCCATTTCCTTTACCAATCCTGCCTGTACACTGTTAATCACAGCCAGTTCCGCTTTTCCCTGTTCGGTTTCTTTGAGCAAGCGATTGGTTTCATCAAACAGTCTTGCGTTTTCCAAAGCCACACTCATACTGTTGGCCAATGTTTCCAGTAACCGTACATCAGCATCGCTGAATGCATTTTCTTTATCTACATTTTGAAGGCTTACATAGCTGGTTACTTTATTTCCAACAATCAGGGGAACATATAAAACTGATTTGGGCATTTCAGTACCCTCAACCACTTTGAGCCCAAACTCGGTTAATGCTTCTACTACATTGGTATTAATCAGGATTTTCTGTTTTGACATGATCAACTGGTAACGCAGTTTATCATAACGCCGCGGCTCTGGATAGAATAGTTCCCCTTTTTCGAAGAGAAAATTAAATTTTTCTGATCCGGTTTCATGATCGAAGCTGGCAATAACAACCGCCTGCGCATCAAACACATCACGGATCTTGTTACCCACCAAATCGTAGATGGCATTCATATCCAGTTCCCGTGCCAATCCTTCCTGTACACTATTGATCACCGCGAGTTCGGCGGTACGTTGTTCGGTTTCTTTCAGTAGCCGGGTAGTTTCATCAAAGAGCCTTGCATTTTCAAGGGCCACACTCATACTGTTGGCCAATGTTTCCAGCAGGCGGACATCTGATTCGCTGAAAGCATTTTCAATCTCCATGTTTTGCAAACTGATATAGCTATTGACCTTATCACCGATGATGAGAGGAACAAAAACTCCTGATTTTGTCATTTTTGTACCAGGCAATATTTTCAATCCAAACCTGGCATATGCCTCTTCATAATTTGTATTGATGACAATTTTTTCCCGTGTAATAATAAGGTGTTGCCTTAATTTGTCGTATGGACGAGATGCCAGGTAAAACTTCTGACCATCCTCAATCAAATATTTAAAATGTTCTGTGGCAGTATCATGATCAAAGGTTACAATCATAACTGCCTGGGCATTGAATAACTCCTGGATCCTGTTGCCCACCAGGTCATAAATGGCCTGCATATCCAGTTCCTTCGCCAATCCTTCCTGTACACTGTTGATCACTCCCAGTTCGGCTTTTTGCTGTTCGGTTTCTTTCAGGAGGCGGGTAGTTTCATCGAAGAGCCGTGCATTTTCCAATGCCACTCCCATGGTATTGGCGAGAGTTTCCAATAATCTCAAATCGGATTCGCTAAAAGCGTTTTCCTTATCAATATTCTGGAGACTTACATAACCGGTGATCTTTTCCCCGATTAACATCGGAACATATACAGCGGATTTTGGCTGTTGGGTGCCGGGCACCGGTTTGATTCCAAATGTATCAGCTACTGTTGCAAAACTCTTATTGATCACCAGTTTTTCACGGCTAGTGATAATATGCCTTCTTAATGAATTGATAGGTTTTGGAGTAGGATAATACCGTTCGCCTTTCTCGATCAGGTAATGCAGCGTTTCCATTGAATTTACATGATCAAATGTGGCAATGCCCACCACCTGTGCATCAAAAAGTTCCCGGATGCGGTTGCCGACTAAATCATAAATGGCCTGTATGTCTAATTCTTTGGCGAGACCTTCCTGTACACTATTGATTACCGCTAATTCAGCAGTACGTTGTTCGGTTTCTTTGAGAAGTCGGGCATTCTCCAATGCCGTACTCATACTGTTGGCCAGTGTTTCTAATAAACGGATTTCTGATTCACTGAAAGCATTTTCTTTATCTACATTTTGCAGACTTACATAACTTGTAACTTTATCACCAACTATCAATGGAACAAACACCATTGATTTTGGCATTTCTGTACCTGGAATTACTTTCAATCCAAATTTAGCCCTGATTTCATCCGTACTTTCATTAATGATTATTTTCTCCCGGGTCTGAATTAAATGCTGCCGTAATTTATCAAATGGCCGGGAATCCGGAATAGAGAGTACTCCTTTTTCAATATGGTATTTAAAATGTTCGAAACCGGTTTCATGATCGAAAGTGGCAATGATGACAGCCTGCGCATCAAAAAGCTCCTGGATCCTGTTACCCACCAGGTCATAAATGGCTTGCATATCCATTTCCTTTACAAGGGCTTCCTGTACGCTGTTGATTACAGAGAGCTCTTCTGACATTTGTATTACTTCAGCAGTTCTTTCTGCCAGCAATTTTTCAAGTTCTGCTATACGTAATGCATCTTTAACCATATTAATGATGATTTAATATTAAACTTATATGGTTAATCAGTGAGGTTACAAGATGGATTCGTTTTCAATTGTACGGAGCAAATACAATCTTTTTTATAAAAAGATTCTTTAAATATAGATAAATTCTCATAAAAAATTAATCGAATTAAAAATTGATGTTTTTATAAAAAAAGGTTCTTAAATAATATCGAGAAAAATGAATGAACGAATTGTTTATTTTCTGAAATAACATAGCCATAATAACCGTTTCAATTTCTCAAAACAATTTTTAATTTCTATTATTTTATGATGGTAATACAATTATAAATTCTGTACATTATTTGTCTGAATCACAGATTTATTCAATTGTGTAATCTTTTAATCCCATTAATCTGTGATTCAGACAATAGGTAAATGAATAATAAATTCACTTCCTTCACCCTCCTTCGTTTCCACCTTCAATTCTCCCCCATGTGCTTTTACAATATCATAACTTAAAGATAAACCTAAACCGGTGCCTTGTCCGGTTGGT
>JAYWCV010000131.1:0-13772 GCA_043780275.1 Chitinophagaceae bacterium | reverse complement strand
CAAACAGCAGGCATAAAAATGATACCGATTCAAACTTCTTTGGGTGAATTTAAGGTGTGGACGAAGCGGTTCGGTAGTAATCCTCGTATCAAAATTCTTTTGTTACATGGCGGTCCAGCTATGACACATGAGTATATGGAATGTTTTGAAAGTTTTTTTCCGCAGCAAGGGTTTGAGTTTTATGAATATGATCAACTGGGTTCTTATTATTCTGATCAGCCTACTGACAGCAGTTTGTGGACCATTGACCGGTTTGTAGATGAAGTGGAGCAGGTACGTAAAGCAATTGGTGCTGATGCTAGCAATTTTTATTTGTTGGGCAATTCCTGGGGAGGAATACTAGCGATGGAATATGCATTGAAGTACCAGTCGAATATGAAGGGGATGATTGTAGCAAATATGATGGCCAGCATATCTCGTTATGCGGCCTATGGAAACGAATTGAAAAAGGATATGCGTAAATCGGCAGTGGACTCATTATTAGCTTACGAATCGTTGAAGCAGTTTGATAATCCAACTTATAAGCAATTACTGACCACTGAATATTACAATAAACATATTTGTCGGCTACAACCTTGGCCCGATGGCGTAAACAGGGCATTCAAACACGTAAATTATCCGATCTATTTGATGATGCAGGGACCCAGTGAATTTTCTGTTGGTGGACGATTGGCAAACTGGGAAAGAATGGATGATTTGAAAAACATACAGGTTCCCACATTAATGGTTGGAGCAAAATACGATACAATGGATCCGGAGGATATGAAAAAACAATCGGAGATGGTAAAAAATGGACGGTATTTATTTTGTCCAAATGGCAGTCATTTAGCCATGTGGGACGATCAGGAAGTATTTATGAAAGGGGTTATTGACTTTATTAAGGATGTGGATAAAGGAAAGTTTTAGATCAGTTTAAATTTTCATCCAGTTTATTATACCAATCAAGGTACCAGTCTAGCATCGTGAAATCGAAATTGACAGGATTTATTTTTTTATGCCATTCCCTGGCAGTTTGATGATCATTTTTGAGGTAGCTGTTGATAGCCATCTGTAGATATTCATGTGTATATATCCTTTCATCAAAAAAGGGTAGATGCTCTTTATGTTTGTTGGCAAATTCGGCCGGAATATTAATCAGCGTTGGCAAAGACTCATGATCACTGAAAAGTACACAAAGTCTGTGATAAAAATCTTTGAAATGTGCCCAATCCAATCCGGTTTTTAATAAAGCAATGGATTCTTTATAAGTTTCATCGGTACGATAAAGAATCCATTCCCATGCCACTAACCTTCCTAAAACGATCGGATGAAAATTTGCTTTATTTGAAGTATGGAATATTTGTAAAGCTTTTTGAAAAATTTGTTTAATCAGTTCTGTTTTTTTCCCTGACTGATAATCTTTCTGACAATGCATCAATGTGTAAAATAATTGTGTTTGAGGTTCATCTTTTTTAATAATAACATAAGCATCCAGCAGTTTTCCAAAATAACCGTTCAACTCATCTTCATTGATATAACATTCTACAAATACAAATTGAATTATTGGAGAGTCTGCTAAATTGGATATTAATATTTCAGCTACCTCATTGTTATGTGGAAGTTCGAAAAATATGTCCTGCAAACCAAAATATATTTTATCGAGATGAGTCAACAGATCTATATCATATAAGAATAAGAGAATCTTTTTGATCAACTCGTAGTCCTTCAGATCCAGAGCAAGATTAACTACGGCTTTAAGCCAATAAGCTTCTTCCCATTTATCGAACTTTATTTTTACAAGGAGACCAATAATATTGTCATGATCAATTTTTTGCTGCTTCCTGTAATAAAAAATAATGTGGTTTCGTTGGTCTATACGGTGCTCTGTAATAGATTTTTGAAATTCAGACCAATTGTTAAACTGTATACATTGGGCAAGTAAATTCAGTGTATGAAGTGAAATACCGGTTTGAGAAGGTATTATTCTGAATAATCTTCTTAAGGTGTTATAGCTAATTAAGGAACCTGTTTTTTCTTGTACAAGGGTACTGATATTCTTACAGTCATTGGTGTCCTCAATAGTTACATTGAAGTATTTTCCCAGGGCGTTTTTGATATAATCCCTTTCTGATATAGAGATTTCTATTGGCTTTGGCATACGAATCACCAATTTACTGCATTTGTACTCATTTGTACTCAAAAAAATAAAATGGAATGAATAAATTTGATTGTTGATTTTCTGAAAGCAGCAGATGTCATGCTATTCAAAAATCATTAACCATTAAACCCCCCAATCTTATTGGCAGCAGAAATGCTGCCAATTTGCGTTATTTTAGACCCTACTTAAATATGGATGAATGATCTGGTTTTTTTTGGCTTCCTTATTTTTTTAAAAAAGAAGTTTTTCATTTGTAACGATTGTGGTTACCCAGGAAATAGTTGTTTTAATATTGGCATTTCTACTGTGTGTGATTATGAAAAAAATAAATGAGAAAGAGTCTACAATTAAACTGCTTTCTATTGAACCATTTATCATGTCCGTATTTATTGTAGTGGCAATAATAACCGGGTTAAAGGGTTTATCTATTACTACTCCGTTAGTTTCATCTTTATTCGAGTTATTCACTCCAATTCTAACCCTGTTGCTTTAAGTTTATTTTTAATGAAACCATTTAAAAGTATCACTATATCTCATTGTTTAATTATGTTGGCTGGATGTGCATGTTTGTATTTTGGATAAATTAAATCCCTTTCAGAAATTCTGATTGTATTAAATCAACCACATCCATGAGATTATTGGTTTTTTCAAAAGTTGCAAGTTGCCTGTCGGCACCTGTGCCATTTTCAAAAATATGCTGAACATGAGCTAAGCGATGCCTGGAGCCCAATTCATCTACTACATCATCTACAAAATCGAGTAATTCGTAAATCAACACACGGGTATTGACTTCTTCTTCTTTTCCAAAGTCAATCATACGGCCATCAATGCCATAGCGGCTTGCCCGCCATTTATTCTCATTTAATAAAGGTCTTGAATACTGCATAAAATTCAGGTTCTCGTTTCGGAGTTTATAAATTTTTGCAGCTACTGCCTGAAATAATGCAGCAATGGTAATGGTTTCATCAACCGTCATGGGTACATCGCAGATCCGGTACTCAATGGTATTGAAAAAAGGATGAACCCGCAGATCCCACCATATTTTTTTAGCATTATCAATACAGTTGGTTTTTATTAATAGGTTTATATACTTGTCATACGCTTCAATAGTATCAAAAGAATCCGGAATTCCGGTTCTAGGGAATTTATCAAACACTTTAGTACGATAGGATTTATAACCGGTATGTCGTCCTTCCCAGAAAGGAGAGTTTACACTTAATGCAAAAATGTGTGGTAAAAAATAGCGGGTTGAATTAGCTATATGCATGGCCATTTCCCGGTTATCAACACCTACGTGTACATGCAAACCAAAAATCAGGTTGCTTCTTGCGGCATCCTGTAATTCATTGACAATTTCATGATACCGGGCATGCTCGGTAATCAGTTGCAGTTCCCATTGACTGAATGGATGTGTACCGGATGCACCAATGGAATAACCTAAAGAAACTGCAATTTCAGAAATGGTTTTTCTTAACGTGGAAACATCAGCATGGGCTTCATCAATATTTTTGCATACATCTGTTCCAACTTCTACAACAGCCTGGTGCATTTCGGCTTTAACCTTGTCTTTGATTACTTTCTGCCCTTCCTGTACAATCTGTTGTTCATGACTTTTTAGTTCTCTGCTTTCCGGATCGAGTATCATATACTCTTCTTCAATGCCCAGTGTAAATTGACCGTAATTAATAGAAGACATAATTATTCAGGTTATAGATTTGAAATGTTGCTTTTTATTTTCTGTATAAAATTAATAGAGCGATTTATTATTGGCACTTCGCTTTATGTATTCTCCCCAGGTAAGATTGTCCTCACCGGCTTTTTGTTCTAAAGCTCTTTCAATAGCATAGTTGGCGGCATTTTCAACTACCCACTCAAAATTTGCTTCGCCAACACTTGATCTTTCTGCATCCGGAGCCGGGTTACAAAAATCAATCGCATAAGGGATGCCGTCTTTTACTGCCAGTTCAACGGTATTGAAATCATAGCCAAGATAATTATTAATTCTGAGTACAATTTCTTCCATCTCTTTCAATCGTTCAGGTGTTGGGATGAAGTTGGCTACATATCTCAAATGATGCGGGTTTCTTGGTTCGTATGGCATGATGAGTACATGCTTTCTGCCAATGCAATAACAACGGTAATATTCTTCAAAAACAATTTCTTCCTGAAGCATCATAACCAATTGTTCTGTTTCTGCATGTTTTTCAAAAAACTCTTCTTTATTTTCCAGTTTATAAACGCTTTTCCATCCACCACCTGAATGTGGTTTCATGTATGCAGGGAAGCCAATGTAGTTAAATATAGATTCCCAATCCAATGGATAAACCAAATTACTGAATGATTCATCTGACGTATCATCCGGGTGTTTGCTGGAAGGAAGAATGGCTGTCTTTGGAACAGGAACATCAATCTTTGTCATGAGGCAATTGTTGAAATACTTTTCATCGGCACTCCACCAAAAAGGGTTATTGATTACAGCAGTACCTGTAAGTGCTGCATTTTTTAACCAAGTACGATAAAAAGGAATATCCTGTGAAATACGATCGATAATGACTGCATAATCTTCCGCTACTCCCTGCATGGCTTTGTCTATTTTGACCGGTTCGGCCATGATGCCCTTTATGTTCTTACTGTTAATTCTTTCTACAAATGCCTCTGGAAAAGATCTTTCCTTTCCGAACAAGATGCCTATTTTCTTCATATACTAATTTGATATGTGTAAATGTATTTTTTAATATACTGATAAAAATTGATTGTAAGTAAAAATAGTTTCTTATGGGTGCATTTAAAATTGTCGCTGGTTGGTGAAGACAGCAACTGAGGCGGCCCGCCATGTGCGGTGAAGACACCGCCCACGAACAAAATGGTTATGCGACAATTTGGAATGCACCCTTTCTTATCTACGTTATTCTTGATTCAAAATAATAAAATTGAAAAAATATTCCGTCATGATTTCCTATTTTTGAAAACATGCAAACTATTGTGCTGCCAAAAATCCTTGTAGAAAAACGAACCATTCAATCCATACATCTTGAACGTGATGTGACAGTTGATTTTTATCTTCCAATAAATATTGTCTATCCGGAAAAATTAAGTTTGTTATTAATCAATGACGGGCAAAATCTGATAGAAATGGATTTTGCAAACATGGTGGGTGCATTCATTGAACGAGATGAAATTTCACCCATAATTTGTGTGGGCATTCATGCCGGAGAAGAACGGAAAATGGAATATGGGGTTGCTGGAAAACCGGATTATTTAGGTAGAGGAGCTAAGGCATCGCTATATCAGTTATTTATTCTGGAGGAGTTATTGCCACTCATTAAGCAATATTATTTTATTAATTCTTTTGCAGAAATTTCTTTTGCAGGATTTTCTTTGGGTGGATTAAGTGCCATGGACACTGTTTGGAACAACCCGGAATTATTTTCAAAAGCTGCTGTCTTTTCTGGTTCGCTCTGGTGGCGAAGCGTAGATCAGGATGATGTTTTATACGATGATGATACACATCGAATCATGCATCAACAGATTCGAAATGCTGATTTTAATGAAGGTCAGAAATTCTTTTTTCAAGTGGGCAATATGGATGAAACCAGTGACCGGAACAATAACGGCATTATTGATTCTATCGATGATACATTGGATCTGATTAAAGAATTAGTCAGCAAAGGTTATGATATTGAAAAAGATATTCGATTTCTTGAAATGAAACAGGGTAAGCATGATATTGCTACCTGGAAACTGGCTATGCCCGAATTTTTAAAGTGGGGTTGGGGTACGAACCGAATACTAATTTGAGTATGATTCCTTATGTGACGGATTGATTCATTCACCATTGACCATTCACTATTCACCTTTCACATTTATCTTAACAATGGTATATAAAAAGAGAAAGCCCCTGTTTTGGAACTTTCTCTTTTTTCTAATTTCGTATAAGTGTTACACTTCCTTTTTTGACAATGTCATTGCCATAAGTATCAATGGCCGAGATGACCCAGACATAAGTACTCATGGGGCTTGGTATTCCGTTAATCGTACCATCCCATCCACGGGTCATGTCAATAGTTTCAAATATTAGTTTTCCCCAGCGGTCAAAAATCCGTAAATATTTAACGCGGATATTTGACGAGAAAACAGGTATAAATAAATCATTTATACCATCTCCATTTGGTGTAAATGCTGTAGGCATATGTACACCCGGCTTATTGAATATCCAAACAACTTGTCTGTCAGTAATCGGACAACCGGTAGTATCAATGATTTTTACAGAATAAATAATGCTGTCAACATTTGTGTTTAATAAAAATGTTGGATTCTTAATGTTTGGATTATCCAAGCCTGTAGCAGGTGACCAAAAATAAGAAATACCTCCACCCATGGCATTTAATTGAACAGGCAAACCTTTTACTGCATTTATTCGAGGGTATTCCATTGCAGGTCTTGTAGTATTGCTAACCACTACCGTTTTAGACATGCTATCTATTCCACAGCCTAACGAATTTATCGCTACTAATGTGAAAACATAGTTGTTAGCTGTTAAAATAGTAAGAGATGGAGGAATAGAATCTGATGAAAACTTGGTTCCGTTTAAATACCATTCCCAGGTATTGGCAAACTTACTTGTATTGGTAAAACTAATAGTTGCCGGTGCACAGGTCCTTGTTGGTGATACAGTAATCGTTGCAATTGGTTTTGGTAAAATAGCAATGACATATTTAGTTATAGGGCCTGCACATCCGTTTGCTGTGGGAATTATTGTATAAGTAACAGAATCTATTATATTTCCGGTAGAGCTGATCGTTTGAACCGGGATAGTATCCGTTCCGGTTGCTGCATATCCACTCACTCTTGGTATTGCCGATGCTGTCCAGGTATAGGTTGTATTCGCAACATTTGATGTAAGTGCAACTAAAGTAGAACTGGTTCCTGAACAAATTGTTTGTATTAAAGGGCTGTTAGTTATTCTAAAATTAGCCGGAGTAATATTTACAGTTCTTATTCCCCTTATAGAAGGACCATTACAACCATTCGCATTCACCTGTATATCGACGGTACCTGAAAAGCCATTGTTCCAAGTCATTGCACCGGTTGAAGGATTGATGCTGCCCGCTGCAAAATTATTCGTTAACCATACAAGCCCCGTGCTATTGGTAGCCGAGCTGCTATAAATAGTTACAGTCGATCCATTTGTTAATTGACAGGTTGGTTCTGTACCGGTAGTAACAAAAATCGGAGTCGGTATTCCAACTGTTGGCGTGATTAAAACTGTTCTGGAAACTTGCGGGGATGTTCCACTGCAACCACTTGCCGTAACCCGGATATCAACCAATCCGGAAAAATCAAAGGCCCAGGTCATTACTCCTGTGGCAGAATCAATGGAGCCTGCCGCCGGATTACTGATAGACCAATTATACTTTAAACTATTCGGCGCAAAAGTGATAAAATTTGTAGTTGTACTGCTATTTGTCAATTGACAGGTTGGCGGATTACCGGTTATCGATGTTGGAGTTCCTACAGGTGGTTGGGTATTTACACCAATAATGCCTGTAGCATTTGTCTGAATACAATTTCCGGTAGTAGTTATTGTATAAACAAAATTTCCGGATATGCTTGGTGAACCGATGATTGTAACAACACCTGCATTAAAACTACTGGTTACATTAGTGGGTAATCCGGAAACAATTGCACCAGTGGCTCCACCCGATAAGAAATACGTAATAGTTTGAATAGGGGAGTTTAGACAAACGGATTGAGCATCTGTACCTGAAGCTGACGTAAGGTTTATAGCCGCATTTTGGTTAATAATTAAAGTTCCTGTAACGGTACTCTGTACACAAGTTCCTGTTGTGGATACTGAATAATTAAATGAACCGGCAACCATTGCTATGCCACTGATAGTAATGGTATTCCCACTGATATTACTGCTTACACTGGTGGGTAAACCGGTAATAATTGCTCCGGTTGCACCTCCCGAAATTAGATAAGTAATAGTTGATATGGCCGTATTGATACATCTGGTTTGTGAATTTGTTCCTGGTCCAGAGGTTAAACTAATAGAAGCATTTGGTGTAATATTTAGTGTTCCAATGGCAGATGACTGAATACATGCTCCAATTGTATTTATTGTATAATTAAAAGTTCCTGAAGTTGTGGCTGTACCACTTATTGTATATTCTCCGGTAATATTATTATAGGATCCGAATATGCCAGATGGTAAACCAATTACATTTACACTTGTTGCTCCTGCAATTGAATACGTAATATTATTGATGATTGAATTAATGCAATGTGTTTGAGAATTGGAACTTGATCCTGATGTCAATAAAATTGAGGCATTTGATATTACATTAATCAAACCGCTTGATGTTACTTGTTGGCATGTTCCCGAAGTTGTGACTATATAATTAAAAGATCCTGAAACGGTTGCAGTTCCACTTATCGTTAAAATTCCTGCATTATAATTTGCCGTTATTCCTGTTGGTAAACCAGTTACAGAAGCATTGGTAGCACCTCCTGTAATATTATAATTAATATTTGCAATGGCATTATTTACACATAAAGTTTGTGAAATTGTTGATGCTCCTGATGTTAAATTTATTGCAGCATTAGCCGTTACAATAATATTGCCTGTTACAGTTTTTTGAATACAGGTTCCCGTAGTAATGATTGAATAAGAAAAAGTTCCAACATTATCTGAAATTCCACTTATAGTGATCTCTCCATTAGTAATTAAGTAATTTACACCGGCAGGTAATCCGGTAACATTTGCACCGGTTGCGCCGCCGGTAAAAGAATATTTTATAGGTGTAATTAGAGTATTGAAACAAAGTGTTTGCGAATTTGTACCCGGCCCTGAAGTTAAATTTATAAAAGCATCTTGATTAATAATTAATAAGCCTGTTGTAGTTGCTTGAATACAAGTGCCGGTAGTTGTAATGGTATAATTCCAAGTACCATCTTGGGTTGCTGTTCCACTAATTGTAAAAATATTCCCCGATAAATTTCCTGAAACACCAGTAGGAAGTCCTGTTACAATAGCACCTGTTGCCCCACCTGATATTAAATAGGTAATATTTGAAATTGCATTATTTATACATTTTGTTTGTGAATTTGTTCCGGTACCTGATGTCAAACTGATGGAAGCATTTGGATTTATGGTAATTGTTCCAATGGCAGAAGTCTGAATACAATTACCCAAAGTCCTGATGGTATAATTGAAAGTTCCGAATACAGTAGGTAAACCACTGATTGTAAACTCTTCCGTAATATTATTATAAGATCCACTTACACCTGTTGGCAAACCTATTACTGTAGCAGTTGTAGCACCAGTAATTGAATAAGTAATATTATTAATGGCAGTATTAATGCAACTTGTTTGATTATTCGATCCTGTACCAGATGTTAATGTAATTAAGGCATTTGGATTTACTGTAATCGTTCCGTCTTTAGTTGCCTGTTCGCATGAGCCCGAAGTCGTAACGGTATAATTAAATGTTCCAGAAACAGTTGCTGTACCACTAATTGTTAATCTGCCCGCTGAAAAATTATATGTTACACCGGCCGGTAAACCTGTTACTGTAGCATTTGTTGCACCTCCGGTGACATTGTAAACAATATTTGTAATAGCATTATTTATACAGATGGTTTGTAAAATGGAAGATGCACCGGATGTTAAAGTCAGCGATGCTTTTGCAGTTACCGAAATTGTGCCGGTAACATTTGTTTGTAAACAAGTACCTGTAGTATTAATTGAATAAGTATAATTTCCTGAATTATTCGGAATACCATTAATGGTAATTTCTCTATTGGTAATATCTGAAGTAACGCCAAAAGGTAATCCGGTTATTATTGCACCGGTTGCGCCACCAGTTAATGAGTATGTAATTGCTGAAATCGCTGATTTGTGACAAATTATTTGTGCATTCGATCCGATACCAGATGTTAATGTAATTGAGGCAATGGGATTAACCGTAATTGTTCCATATGCTGTAACCTGTGGACAAGTTCCTGAAGTAGTTACTATATAACTAAAAGAACCGGATTCAGTTGCTGTACCACTGATTGTAAATCTTCCAGATAAAAAACTTCCACTTAATCCTAATGGTAATCCTGTAACAGTTGCATTTGTTGCACCACCTGTAATTGTATAAACAATATTGGTAATTGCAGTACTTATACAAATAGTTTGTGCGTTTGTTGTTGCACCGGAAGTTAAATTAATCGTTGCATTTGCTGTTACGATGATAGAACCAGAAGCACTTGTTTGTTTACAAGTGCCAGTTGTATTGATTGTATATGCATAAGTACCCGCAGTGGCTGCTGTGCCACTAATTCTTAATTCTCCACTTGCAAAACTGGAAGTAACTCCGGTAGGCAAACCAGTTACTGTTGCACCTGTTGCACCACCGGTTATAGAATAAGTTATTGGAGAAATAGGCGTATTTATACAAAGTGTTTGACTATTTGATGTTAAACCCGAAGTCAAATTGATTTTAGCATTAAGAGTTAGAACAACTGTTGTGTTTGAACTGGTACTTCCACAAGCATTGCTTGCAGTAACACTTATACTTCCTCCTGCTGTACGAGCAAAAACAGTAATACCAGGGGTTCCTGCCCCTGCAGTAATATTCCAATCTGGTGGCACAATCCAATTATATGTTGTTGCATTTGCAACTGCAGCAATTGAATAATTCTGACTTGTACTGTCACAAACCGGTGAAGCCCCTGTTATAGCTCCTGAGATTGCAGGTAATGGTGTCACTATTACTGTTGAAGAACTCAATGCACTGGTACCACAGGAGTTTTCCGCACTAACGGTTACATTACCCCCGGAATTTCCAACTGTTACCGTGATGGAATTTGTACCTGCACCTGCAGTTATTGTCCAAGTTCCTGGAACCGTCCAATTATAATCTGTTGCGTTTGTAACTGGATTTACGGTATAAGTTTGTACCGAACCCTGACAAACACCTGTAGTTGGACCTGTAATTGATCCAGGTGTAGATGGTGTTGGGGGAGCTACAGCTACTGCAACACTACTTGCACTACTTACCCCACAGGTATTTGAAGCAATAACCGTAATATTACCATTTTGTGTAAAACCACCTGATGTAACTGTAATTGATGTACTGCCTTGACCACTCGTAATATTCCAACCAGTAGGTTTTGTCCATGTATAACTAGTAGCATTTAAAACCGGGGTTATATTATATACCAATCCTGTTGTATTAGGACATATAGGAGTTGTGCTCGCAGGTACAGTAATCGTTCCCGGTGTTGCCGGAATCGGAGGTTTTACCGTAACTGCAAGAGTTTGAAAAGGACTGACTGCACATGGTGATTTCTCAGCTCTCACTTTTACATCTCCATTATCTCCAAAACTGCCTGCCTGAACTGTTATGCTTGAAGTCCCCTGACCAGAAACTATTGTCCAGCCGGTTGGAATCTGCCAGAAGTAAGTATTATTGGCTACTGAAGCAACAGTATAAATTAATCCTGTTTCACTCGGACAAACAGATGCAGTACCAGAAATTGAACCTGGAAGTAGTGGAGTTGTAACAATAGTTTGAGTACTGCTTGCTGCACCAGTTCCTAAAGCAACTGGTACTGATGTTATATTCAATGTAGTGGTACTTCCAACACTTACAGTACTTTGATCAACTGCCAAATTAGAAATATCCATTGTAATCCAAAGATAAATAGTACTAGTACCTATAGGTAATGTAAATCCAGAAAAAGTCATAGTTCCTGGGCCACTTACAGGACTTAAGGTAGAACCAATTTGTGTAGTTGGAGAAAAAGTATTTGAAGAAGTGTACCATAACTTGAAATTTGTTAAATCAAAAGCCACATATGTGCCAGAAGTAGTAAAACTAATAGCAGTAATTAAACCTCCTCCAACTGGCCCAGTTAGAGTAAAACTATGTACAGGTACATTAAGAGTGTTTACACAGGATTTAGCAACAGAAATGGAATTGTTATTAATAGTTATCTGTTGTGCATTCACCCCCTGACTAAAAACAATAAATAATAATAGCAAACTAAAACTGCGATTATTTTTATTTAAAAAAGGAAGGATATGTGGAATGAAATTTTTCATAAATTGGTTAGTTATTAATACCTGAGAAAACTGTTTGGGATTTTATAGGTATCATTATAATTTGAAAAAGTATATTTTAATGATAATTCAAATCCACCCTTGGTTAAAGAAGCATTTTTTAATTTCGAATAATTAACGTCGTAGGTTAATCCGGTTTGTATATTACCCATATGTAAACCTACATAAGGTGCAATGGCATCATTATGCCTATAAAAGGCACCAAATAACAAACTCGATTCTTCAAATTCGGTAAACAGTGTATATCCATAAACTGCTCCAATGGAAATACTCTGCGAAATACCGGATTTCATTAATAGGCCACTTAAATAAAATTTATTTTCATTACCTGTTAAAAAATCCCCGCCTGCCTGTATGCTGTAACGTGGTAAAATTGCATTTTCAGATCCATTAATAATCAGTTTAGGTTGATTGATATGAAAATAAGCAGCACCAAAATAAATATTATTTTCCCAAGCCAATCCGGAATACAGCATACCTGCCGAGTAATCGAAATAAGATCCGGAATATCCATTTCCGGCTTCACCAGTAGGCAGTGTTGGATCAAAACCGGTTGATGTCAATTGCTGGCTGAATATGAGTTTTGAATAATCTAAACTTTTTGTAGTATACGAAGCCTGAAAGCCTAAACCAATATGATGAATGCCTTCCCTATCCAGGGATTTATGAAAAGAAAAAGAACCACCTAATTGACTGGTTTTTAAACCACCATTATTACTGTTATCAAACATGCTGTTGAAACCAATGCCCGCAAAATCACGTTCATTTAAATAATTCTTCATGGCACTAGCATCCACACTCACCGAACCGGTAACAAATGGGTTTTGAATGGCCGGCCATTGTGAACGGTATAGTCCGTTAATTCTTACATCACCACTAAATACACCGGTAAGAGCCGGGTTAATCATTTGTGGGGCAGCAAAAAATTGTGAAAAATTAGGGTCTTGTGCAGAAGTTGTACTACTGTAAAAAATAGTAAAAATAACCACAAGGATGGGGGAGAACTTAAAACAGGTTTTTCTCAACATTAGTTAAGCTATTAGATTTGAGTGAATTTAAATAAGATTCCGGATAAAATTCATATAAAAAAAACGCTTTTTCTTTCAAAATATTGTAACTGCATCGTAGATATACTTAATCCGGGAAATTTTATTTGTTGATCATTTTCTTTTAAAAGATCAAAAGCGAAGTTTAAAATGAATATTTGATAGAAAACTAAAAACTAAAACGTTTGCTAACGTACTAATTGATTCTTAAAGACTTAATTAAATACGGGATCTAAATTATAACTGCAGCTCGTTTATATATTTTCGGATTATCCATTTTTCAAGTAAACAGGAAATTGATTTTTTAAAAGGAGCCTTTTCCTTCAGACTCAAAGATAAGTGTATAGTTTAACTGAAAATGTAGAAGTTTCGCTATATAATTTGTTGCAGTAAATACTGATTTGAAAGTATTAATACGTTATATTTTTAATGTGAATGAAAATTTTTAAATGACATTAAATAGAGAAAGCCC
>JAYWCV010000130.1:0-2545 GCA_043780275.1 Chitinophagaceae bacterium | reverse complement strand
TGGCAAAAGATATTTTAACATCCATGGATTCTTTGCTTGCCAAAGATGATTTTGCGGGATTGAAAACCCTGATTGACGAAAATAAAATCAAGTGTGCTGTAAGCCAAACCTGCAACTGGACCGATATACGGCAATTTAATTTAATGTTCTCAACTGAATTCGGGTCTTCTGAAATCCCCCCTTCGGGGGGTGGGGGGGCTGATAAAGTATATCTGCGTCCGGAAACTGCACAGGGAATATTTGTCAATTTTTTGAATGTGCAAAAAACCGGCCGAATGAAAATTCCTTTTGGTATTGCACAAATTGGGAAAGCTTTCCGTAACGAAATTGTTGCAAGACAATTCATTTTCCGCATGCGGGAATTTGAACAGATGGAGATGCAGTTCTTCATTCGTCCCGGCACACAGAAGCAATGGTACGAGCATTGGAAAGCCGTGCGGATGCAGTGGTTGGTAGACCTTGGGTTTTCTAAAGATCGTTTCCGTTTTCACGACCACGTAAAACTTGCTCACTACGCCGATGCAGCTTGTGATATTGAATATGATTTTCCATTCGGATTCAAAGAGCTGGAAGGCATACATTCCCGAACCGATTTTGATTTGAAAAATCACCAGGAGTTCAGCAAAAAGAAAATGCAGTATTTCGATAACGATTTGGATGAAAATGGAAAACCGTTTGGCAATTATATTCCGTATGTGGTAGAAACTTCGATAGGTTTGGACAGAACCGTAATGATGCTATTGAGTGAAGCATACGAAGAACAGGACTTGAGCCTGCCTGCCGGACAGGCAGGTACCGAAGAAAAGCAGGACAGCAGGGTAGTGATGAAGTTTCCGGCAAAATTTGCTCCCATTAAAATGGCGGTGCTGCCATTGGTTAAAAAAGATGGATTGCCCGATATTGCCCGACAAATAATAAATGATTGCAAACCCCATTTCCGTTGTTTTTACGAAGAGAAAGATTCTATCGGAAAGCGTTACCGGAGAATGGATGCATTGGGTACACCGTTTTGCGTAACAGTCGATCATCAAACCAAAGAAGATAATACCGTAACCATCCGTTACCGCGACAGCATGCTGCAGGACAGGGTTTCCGTCGATCGGTTGAAGGAGATTGTTTTGGCGGCAATAAATTAATGAAGCGAATAAAAAAGTGTAGATTGAATAACTGCTTTAAAAATTTAAACAATGAAAGTCAGCAATAACACGATTTTAAAAACTAGTTATATAATAACTGTTAGTATAACTATTGTTGGAGTTATACTAAAATTAATGCACAATTCATGGACAGAAGCAATGTTAATTGCAGGCGTAATATCGGCATTATTATTTATTATATTGGCAATTAAAGAAGTGATTAACTCAACCAGAATTGATAGGAATGAAAAAATTATGTGGATTCTAGGATTTGTTTTTATGAATGGCATTGCAGGCCTGATTTATTTATTATCTGCACGTAAAAGAATAGTTGCAATTTAGTAGAAGCTGTTTAACTACGATTTTGTAAAACTTGATATAAATAAAAAATGGTCGGTGAGGACACCGACCATGGCGCAAGACAATCATTTGAGTGGAAGAATATATTTCATATATTCAATGTATGAAATATCAAAAATGAAAGACAGGAATGAATTTTATCTCAAAGCCGGTTATCTGTTGTTTGTTTTACTGCCTGGAATAAAAGCCATATTAAAGCTTTTTCATAAGCCATTGATTAATGGTTTCTTATTTGCCATTTTTTTTCTGACATATCTTTTTTTAATTCGATTGGCAATACTTGAAGTGATCAACTCTGAAAGAATTGAGCGGCATGAAAAAATAATGTGGGTTATTAGTTTTATTTTTTTGACATGGTTTTCTGTACTGATTTATATATTTTTTGCACGTAAAAGAATCGTAAGTTTTACTAGAAATCACATTATTCCCACCGATTAATGTCATGGTATTTAGTTTAATGATTTAACTAATGCAAAAAACCTGCTCATGAGCAGGTTTTTTTATGGACCGGAGTTACCGGTTATTCTTTTACCAATTTATGTATGTATTGTTTATTGTCTAAATAAATTTTCATGAGATAAACACCCGATGATTTTTCCTTTAGATTAATAGTTCGCTGAACTGAACCTGATGCAGGAACAGTAAATTCTTCCCTGCTGATCAATTGCCCGTTTATGTTTGATATTTCAATAAATATTTTTTCTCTTTTTTTCACATTGAACATCAGGTTATAAGCACCATTTCCGGGATTGTTTGAAACCATCAGATTTATTTCGTTCGGGTTCAATTGTGGAATGGACGTAATAGACGCAGTAAAATCTGTTGAAAAACTTGCGCAAGCGTTGTTGGTAACACCCACTTTATAAATCCCAATTTCTGTCATAGTATAACTAGGGTTTGTAGCTCCGCTGATTGCGTTGCCATTAAAATACCATTGTAATGATCCGGTCGTTATACTGCTGGTCAATACAGCCCCGTTTTGAGAAATGGTTGGTATACTTGCTGAAGTAGCAACCACTGATAATCTTGGTAATGGCTTTGGACAATCC
>JAYWCV010000129.1:0-10155 GCA_043780275.1 Chitinophagaceae bacterium | reverse complement strand
ATTGATGCATTGTATGGCACGGGACTGAACAGGCCTTTAAATGGATTGAATTCATACCTGGTGAAGCACATGAATCAATCGAACTGTGAAATAATCTCTATTGATATGCCAAGTGGATTGGCCGTTGATAAATCTACTAAAGAGAACAACATTGTTAAAGCTACTCATACTTTGAGTTTTCAATGTTATAAGCTTGCTTTTTTGCTTGCTGAAAATTCGAAATATACCGGCACTATTCATATTTTGGATATTGGTTTACATAAAGATTTTATTAATTCGCTTGAAACAAAATTTACATTTCTTGACAGGAACCTAGTCAGTTCAAAAATTAAAAAAAGAAATGTTTTTGCTCACAAAGGAAATTTTGGACATGCATTGTTATTTGCAGGATCTTATGGAAAGATGGGAGCAGCTACACTTTCAGCCAAAGCTTGTCTTCGTTCGGGGATAGGACTCCTCACCTGCCATATTCCAAAATGTGGGTACGATATTATACAGGTATCTGTACCCGAAGCAATGGTAGAAGTAGACTTTGATAACTCTATAATAACAAAAACGACATCTGAATTTTCGGGATATAATGCGTTAGCAATCGGTCCGGGTATTGGAATTTCAGCGGAGACAATAGAATTATTAACTCATATCCTTTTAAATTATCACTCCCCTATCGTCATGGATGCCGATGCATTGAATATTATTTCGGTACACAAAGAATTATTGACAAAGATTCCGCCAGGTTCAATTTTAACTCCTCACCCAAAAGAATTTGAACGACTTTTTGGTAAATCTGAAAATGATGTTGATCGTTTGAATCTTGCTTTGAAAAAAGCAAAAGAGCTTAACCTGATCATTATTTTAAAAGGACATTATAGTTTTATTGCAACTCCTCAAGGTCCAGGTTATTTTAATACAACCGGAAATTCCGGGATGGCCACTGCCGGCAGTGGAGATGTATTAACCGGAATAATTTTAGGCCTTCTCGCCCAAGGATATACTTCAAAAGATGCAGCATTATCAGCCGTATATATACACGGACTTGCAGCAGATTTAGCCCTGAATCTGGAAAGCAAGGAATCGCTGATTGCATCTGACATTATCAATTCATTGGGAAAAGCGTTTAAACATATCAATTAAAATAACCAATTTTTTTCTTTCGATACAACTCGAATGAATAGTTCCCTTGCAAAAAACATCTGAACGCATGTAGAATGTATATTGATTACATCCTTTTATTTCTTGCTAAACTCAGTTTTTAGATTACCAAAGTCAAACTGCTCTTTTAGGCTATTTAGCTAAGTTTTCAACCAATTTCCCCTATTTTTGCCATCCGTTTTTTAAAACTAATCTTAGAATAAGAATTTAACATTTATGGACAATTTGATTTATGCCGTTCCGGCGATGGGTATCATCGGTCTTCTGTATACAATTATTAAGTTTAACTGGGTATCTAAACAAGATCCCGGCAACGAAAGAATGCAGGAAATCAGTAATTATATTGCTGAAGGAGCTATGGCTTTTTTAAAAGCTGAATGGAAAGTATTGGGATATTTTGTAGTGATTGTAGGTATTTTACTTGCTTATATGGGTTACTCTAATCCGGATTCTCATTTTTCCATTGCTATCTCTTTTGTAATCGGTGCATTCTTTAGTGCTTTTGCAGGCTATATTGGTATGCGTGCCGCAACCAAGGCAAACGTACGTACTGCACATGCAGCACGTACATCTCTTTCTAAAGCATTGAAAGTATCTTTTACCGGTGGTGCTGTTATGGGAATGGGTGTTGCAGGATTAGCCGTATTAGGATTAGGTGGTTTATTCATTGTATTAATTAAAATATTTGCACCTGATGCATTATCAACTTCTCTGGAAGTTACCCGTGCCATTGAAGTATTGACAGGATTCTCTTTGGGAGCTGAAAGTATTGCATTGTTTGCACGTGTAGGTGGTGGAATTTATACAAAAGCTGCCGATGTGGGAGCTGACCTAGTAGGTAAAGTTGAAGCAGGTATTCCTGAAGATGATCCTCGAAACCCAGCTACTATTGCGGATAATGTGGGTGATAATGTGGGTGACGTTGCAGGTATGGGGGCCGATCTTTTTGGTTCATATGTTGCAACGGTTTTAGCAACGATTGTTTTAGGACACGAGGTTACCAATATGGATGGATCTGCTTTGCTGGATGGTTATAATGGTTTCTCTCCTATCTTATTACCGATGTTGATTGCCGGTGTAGGAATATTGCTTTCTATGATAGGAACATTGTTTGTACGTATTAACGAAAGTGCTGGTATTAATACACAGGCTGTTCAAAAAGCGTTAAATATGGGTAACTATGGTTCAATGGTTTTAACAGCTATAGTTGCATACTTCCTGGTAAACTATATTTTACCTGAAGGAGATATGTATTTACGTGGTTTTGTATTTACAAAGATGAATGTATTTGCTACAATCATAGTAGGATTGGTTGTTGGAACCTTAATGAGTATCATTACTGAATACTATACAGCGATGGGCAAAAAACCTGTCATGAGCATAATCCGTCAATCAGCTACAGGACATGCTACCAATGTAATTGGTGGATTGGCTGTAGGTATGGAATCTACCTTTTTACCAATCCTTGTATTGGCTGGAGGTATCTATGGTTCTTTTTATTTTGCCGGATTATATGGTGTTGCCATTGCCGCAGCAGGTATGATGGCTACAACTGCCATGCAGTTGGCTATTGATGCATTTGGACCGATAGCTGATAATGCCGGTGGTATTGCAGAAATGAGTGAATTACCAAAAGAGGTAAGAGAAAAAACGGACGTATTGGATGCTGTTGGAAATACAACGGCTGCTTCAGGTAAAGGTTTTGCAATTGCTTCTGCTGCGTTAACTGCATTAGCTTTATTTGCAGCATTTGTAGGTGTAGCCGGAATTGATGGCATCGACATTTATAAAGCAGATGTTCTTGCATCTCTTTTCATTGGTGGAATGATTCCTTTCATTTTCTCTTCTTTAGCTATACGTGCAGTAGGAGAAGCTGCCATGGCGATGGTAGAAGAAGTTCGCCGCCAGTTCAGAACTATTCCTGGCATTATGGAAGGAACCGGAAAACCTGAATATGATAAGTGTGTAGCAATCTCTACAGAAGCATCCCTGAAAAAGATGATGTTACCTGGAGCCATTGCCATTGTTTCTCCATTGATCATTGGTTTTTTATTAGGACCAGAAGCATTAGGTGGTTTCCTTGCAGGAGCAACTGTATGCGGTGTTTTGATGGGAATGTTTCAGAACAACGCTGGTGGTGCATGGGATAATGCAAAGAAAAGCTTTGAGAAAGGTGTAGAAATAAATGGCGAAATGTATTACAAAGGTTCAGATCCGCATAAAGCTTCTGTAACAGGCGATACTGTTGGAGATCCTTTTAAAGACACGTCAGGTCCATCCATGAATATCCTGATTAAATTGATGTCGATCGTTTCTTTGGTAATTGCACCTACACTTGCAGGTATGTACTCGAATAATGCTTCTGCTCAATTACATGAGAAGAAAGTTGAAATGAATATTACAGTAAATGATGGGGATAGTACAACTGTTCTTGCAGGTAATAAAGAAGAAAAAAATGCTTTTATCGAAGCATTAAAAGCAGATAGATTGATTGACGGAAATAATTTTACCATAAATTTGGACAACGATCAACTAACTATAAACGGATCATTAATAGAAGCTTCTGTTTTTGAAAAATATAAACACCTATTAAATGGTGCTACAAAAATCAACATTGACGTAAAGTCAAAATAAAGATTTTTAAAATTCTAATCATAACCATTATTAGTCCCGCTGTTTCTACAGTGGGGCTTTTTTTTTGCAAAAATTATACTAAAAAAAAGTTACTACACATTCTTTTGTTTTATACGAACATAATCGTATTTTCGAATAAATATTTTCAATTATGTCAACTTCTGAAAAACTAAAACCAACTGAAAGTGAATTGGAAATTCTTCAGATTCTCTGGCAGAATGGTATTGCAACAGTTAGAGAAGTACATGAAGCCCTGGCTTCCATTAAAGATGTTGGGTATACAACCACATTGAAATTAATGCAGATTATGAACGAAAAGGGATTGGTGAAAAGAGATGCATCAATGCGAACGCATGTTTATCAGGCTGCCGTAAATAAAGAAAAAACACAGCATCATTTGTTGAACAAAGTCATTCACAATCTGTTTGGTGGATCATCCACACAATTAGTAATACAGGCATTGGGACAACACAAAACTTCTCCTGAAGAATTACAACAAATTCAAACTTTATTAGACGAACTCAAAAAACAATAAATATGTTTGAAGAGTCCTTATTTCTACATGCTTTAGGATGGGCCATTTTGAATAGCTTTTGGCAAATGGCTGTACTATGGATTTCCTATCAGTTCATTACATCCACTTTAAATAATCTAGCTTCTTCAACGAAAGCGAATATATGTTCGATAACCATGATCAGTGGGTTTGCCTGGTTTGTTTACACGTTTGTTTCCTTTCATGCACAAAGTGATTTTCAACAGTTTTTCAGCAGTTTTAATGGCAAAGTATTTGCGCTAGACAAGCATTTTATTATTGAATCCTTCAATCAGTACCTACCCTATATTTCATTTATCTACCTGATGATTTTACTATTTCCATTACTGAATCTTATCAGAAGTTTTATTTTTCTACAGAAACTTAAAACGATTGGATTAAAAAAAATAAACCCGGAATTAAGAGTTTGGGTTCTTCAAATTTCGCGGCAACTTGGATTATTTAAACCGATTCGGGTTTATGTATCTACCCTGATTAGTTCTCCGATTACTATTGGATTCTTAAAGCCAATCATTCTTATTCCGGTTGCGGCAATTACCCACTTAAACCCTTCGCAGATAGAAGCCATTTTATTACATGAAATAACCCATATCAGGCGACATGATTACCTGCTGAATTTTGTTCTTACCCTTATTAAAACTATTTTTTATTATAATCCGTTTGCCTATTTATTTATAAAAGAGATTGATTTTGAAAGAGAAAAAACATGCGACGACATGGTATTACAGTTTAACTATAACCGGCACGACTATGCTTCTACCCTATTGTTTTTCGAACACAGAAGAAATGAAACCGGAGACTTTACATTAGCAGCAACGGGTTCAAATAAACTATTAAACCGAATAGAAAATATTATCTATAAAAAATCATCTTCTGACTCAATCTCTAAAAAAATACTTTCCGGTTTCGCATTATTCATGATTTTTTCACTTATATATATATTTGGGATCATTCAAAAAATCGAAAATTCTCCATCACAAAATTCTTCCACTATTGGTTTGAAATACCCGTTTTTTCTTGCTAACTCAATAAAAATTCAGGAAATAAGTTCTATGGTTTACAATAAACCCATACAAACATCTATTCAAAAAAACGTTAACTCAAGCATTTTAAATACTTCCATTATAAAAAGTGCAAAAGAAAATGCAGGTTATTATTTTACATCACAAAAATCGCCAAAACCGGAGTTTGCATATTTTATTACACCCAATGAAATTTCAACCTTATCTGAAGATCAAAAGCAAGTTGTTCAAAACACGGTTGCTGCAACTAAAGAAATTGTAGAAGAAAGAGAATGGAAGAAGATAGATGCCAGCCTAGCTGAAGTTTTTACTATAAATGAAAAAGCAACGATTAAAGATTTATATAAAAAACAAATTGAAAATCTGGAATGGGCCGAACTGGAATTAAAACTTAAGCAAAATTATTTCCTGATTGATTGGGATCAGCTTTCCGGAAAATTTAATGAAAGTTTAGTGGAGATTAATAAGGATAAACTTCGTGAAATTTATTTGACGGATATTGAAAAATTGAATGAAATTATTGTACAGTTAACTATTTTAGATTTAAAAACAATTCCTGACACGGATATTACAAGTGTTTATTTAAATGAACAAAAAGATAGGTTACTAAAAAAACTGAATCTGCTGAAAGAAAAGAAACAGCTTAAAACAATTAAACTTTAATTACTACTTTACATATCTGGTAAAAACAAAATATTTTTACCAGATATTTCTTGGACAAGTATCTCCGTATCTATTCCCAATTAAAAACCCGATAATTAATTCATGTGTTCCTCTACTGGCTGTATTTAACCGGGTTTTAGTGAAGTCGTATGAATATCCGAAATTAAAGCTGTTGGCTACATTTAGTCCCAGCATGGCAGCATAGCCATCTTCAAGCCGATAGCTAGCACCTGCCCAAAAAAGATCCCGAAATTGCAATTTCATATTTAAGTCAAACTGAGGAGTTGCCGGTGAACCTTTAACATATTTAAGCATGATGGAGGGTACTGCATTAATATCTTCAGTCATCAAAAACCGATAACCTGCAGTAGCAAACAAATGTGGGATAAATTTATTTCCTTCCGTAATAGCATTATCAGAAAATATTACTTTCTGAGGTATTATTTGTTGTGCACTTAGCCCAACAAAATAATCAGCAGTGTATAACCATAGTCCGGCACCGATATCCGGTCGTATTTTATTTAATTCATTACTGTTACTGCTAATAACCGGATCTAATGGATCCGCAAATTGTGCTTTCCCTTTATCATAACTAACCATGCCCAAGCCTGCAGAAAAACCGGCGGCCAAATTCATATATGGTGATAGCCCTAAATGATAGGCGTAAGTACCGGAAGCTGTAAATCGGTTGTACAATCCTGTTTTATCATTCACAACTGTTAATCCGACACCATGGTGAGGTTCTGATGCATTATAACTTTCCCAATAAGAACGTCCCCTTGGATTTTCTCCCGGAATATTAAAGGAAGTGGCAGATGTTTTATAATCTTTTTTACCCAATGGCATATTTACGGTTAAATAATAAGTTTTGGGTGCACCATTTAAACCAACCCATTGATCCCTTCCACTTATTTTTAAATCGGTATAATTTTCAATACCGCTTAATGCCGGATTAAGGATATAATTATTTAAAATATACTGCGTATAATGTGGTCGTTGCTGAGCAAAAAGATTTATGGATAATAGTATCAGGACGTAAAATAAAATTTGTTTTCTCATATGAATTATCTCACAATATCCACAAATCCGGCAATTTGTTTCCTGTTATTTTTTGGATCCACAATATAATAATAGGTTCCTGAAGGAACTTGTTTTCCCTTAAAGGTTCCATCCCAGGGTTTATCATACCCTACCGACCTGAACAAAATCTGTCCATATCGATTGTAAATTTCAACAATAGTTCCCGGATAAGATTCCAGGTATTTTATTACCCAAAGATCATTGATCCCATCTCCATTCGGTGAAAATGCATTCGGAATTTCCGGTTGCTTTAATACTTTTATAAATACATCATCCTGTACATTGCAACCCCCTATTCCCGTTACTCTGATGATATACGTAATATCATCCAGAGGTTTGGTAACCGGCATCTGTAGGGTATTGTTATCCAGGTACTGATTGGGTAACCAAAGAAAACTTAAATTATTTCCGGATACCAGTGGATTCAAGGTTAGTTGTCCTCCCTCTAATACAAATAAATCTTTTCCTGCATTTACTGTTGGGTATGGATGAACCGTGATGATTTTGGAAACCGTATCAGATACACAGCCTTGTTGATTATATATAAATAAGGAAACATTGTATGTACCGGCAGTTACATAGGTATTTCTCGGATTTTGTATGTTGGATTTCACATTTCCTGAAAAATCCCAATTCCAGGCATTCACTAAACTGGTTTTTCCATTACTCTGATCGGTGAAATTGAATATACCACCCAAACATGTTTCCATTTTATCAACAGCAAAATTTGCTTTCGGTTGCGGGTAAATGCTTGTATCCAATTTACTCAATGAATCCACGCAATTAAATTCGGATGTAACGATCAGTTTTATAGTATACGGCCCTACATTTGAAAAAGTATAAAACGGATCTTTCAACACCGACCCCATACCACCGTCACCGAAATTCCAATTGAATCGGAATGCAGAGCTTGTACCAACCGGAATACTCGACTGGTCAAAAAACTGCCCTCTTCCGTTTGGTAAACAAATCTCCGGAATTTTAAAATCTACCCGTGGAAGTGGATGCACATTCAACAATTTGGATACAACAGTACTCTGGCAACCGCTGTCTGTAAACACCTGCAATCCTATATTGTAAGAGCCATAGGCATTGAAGGTTTTTACAAATGGACTGGCATTAGTTTGATTCACTGCAGCCGGACCACCACTTCCAAAATCCCATTTCCAGGAAACAATATTGCTGTAATTAGCTATTGAACTATCGCTGAACGTTATTGCATTCTTTTCACAGTTTAAAGTACTGTTACTCCACTTTGCAACGGGTGATGGCCATACTGTTATTGGTTTTGTAATAGAATCTCTGCAACCTTTATTCGACGTATAAACATACTCCAAATTGTAATTGTTGGGAGCTAAGGAATTTGGATTAAATAACCCGGCTGATGAAATATTTGTACCGCGGTAGATAAATGTACCCGGAACAAAACCAGACTCTGATCCCTGGTTTATTAATCGTGGACTTGCTTCATTGCAAATACCCGGAATCGTTAGCATACTCACTTTCGGACTTGCATTAATACTAACCATCTTTGTTATTGAATCAACACATGAACTTCCGGAGTATGAATACATTTTCATCCAATAATCTTTTGTCAATGGACTTTGAAAATCCGAATATTTTGTATTGTATATTTTATTTGCCAACGGGCTGACATCGATTGAATCAACAAATGGAAAACCTGCTAAATCCCATCTAATAATCACATCGGTAATGATTCCAATGGCTACAGTTGAAGTATTCTGTATACTGGTCAGTGTGTTTCCGCAAAGACTGTTTGCATTGAGAACATTAAAATTTGCAACCGGAGTTGACCCATTAACCGTAAAAGTTATTGACGTGTCTTTTACACAACCATTGATTGAGGTTACTTTTAAATTAGATGTATAAGGTCCCAATTGAGAATATCGGTGAATCGGATCTTTCAGGGATGATATATTATTAGCAGGTGTTGAGTTCACATCTCCAAAATTCCAATTATAAATTAAGGAAGCATTTGTTCCATCGGCAATTGTTGTTGAATTTGTAAATGATGCATACGCATCATCTAAACAAACTTTTGGTTTGATGAAATTGGGTCTGGGTGCTGTATTAACACGAACCGGTTTAGTTATTGTTTTTTTACACCCCTTATTGGTTATTACTTCCAGCAAAACATCATAATTCCCAGCTGTGTCATATCTTTTATTAAATGGATTCCCATTTCCATAAGTCTTTAAGTCTCCATCCTTGAAATTCCAGTTCCACGTCGTAATATTTCCAGCATTTGCTACAGAAGCGTCAATAAAAGAAATCTGTTCTTTTTCACAACTTGGATTTACAATACTGAATTGTGCAGTTGGCAATGGATTTACTAAGACTTGCTTTGTCGCAATAGTTGAGGGACATCCTATAGCCGACTTAACCGACAACGTTACTGTATATGTATTTGCAACGGCATATAATTTGGGCGCCGGGTTTTGTAATGTAGAAATGGTACCATCACCAAAATCCCAATTCCATTCACTTACAGAACTATTTGGCGCATTGCTTAAATCAAAAAAAACTGCAGAGTCACCCAAACATACTTCTAAAGGTGCAGTGAAATTTGCAATGGGTTGGGCATATACTGTACTCAAATTTTTTGTAGTATCGTGAATACATCCTTTATCCGATGTCACTAAAAGTTTAACTGAAAAAGGACCAACTGCTGAATAAGTTGCAATCGGATTTAAAATATTCCCAGCTGTTGTTGAATTTCCAAAGTCCCAGGCATAACTAATTGTCCCACTACTGATACTTGATTGATTTGTAAACTGGGATGATCCTGATGGCAAACAAACATTTGGTAAACTGAAATCGGCTAAAGGATTTACATTAACTGAGATTGATTTTGAAATCAGATTTGTACATCCTTTGTCAGTTACTACTTTTAGCTCAACGATATATGTTTTGGAAGAATCTGGAATAAAACTCATGATTGAAGAATTTCCTCCAGTCGGAACTCCATTTATTTTCCAAGAATATTGATTTATTATTCCAGCATTAGCAATGGACGTTGAAGTAAAACTG
>JAYWCV010000128.1:0-3282 GCA_043780275.1 Chitinophagaceae bacterium | reverse complement strand
CATTTTTAGATGCACCAGTTGTACCAGCTACCATTTTAAATCCTCAAATACTAACCTGTTCAAGAAGCAGTGTGACGTTATCGCCTGCAACTATAGATAATAGCAGGTATTACAACTGGAGTACCACCAATGGTAATATTGTTGGCAGATCAGATACAAGTGTAATAACTATAAATAAAGCCGGCAAATATTATCTTACTGCTTCTGCAAGTGCAGCATGCCCTCAAAATAAAGACTCGGTGGTAATAGGCTTAGATAATTACAAACCAGTGGCTACTGTTCAGTCTTTTGGTGTGTTGAATGAAACATTTACCAATACAGCCCAGTTATTAGGTGGAGATACTACGTTGAGCAATTACATGACAGCTTACGGCGGTTCACTGGGTTTATTGTGGAACTGGAGCAATTCAAAAGGTTTCTTATCAAATATTCAGAATCCGCTTACCTCCGATTCAGGATGGCACCAGTTAGTGGTAACGGAAATCCGTAATGGATGTAAGGATACAGCAAGGGGTTATGTACTGTGGAATATTGGTATCCTTGGTGCCAAATTCGGTTCTTTAAGCGCTGTTCCATTATCCGGCCAGAAGGTAGCTGTACAATGGACTATTAAAAGTGAAACTGGTGAAGAGAAATATGAATTAGAAAGAAGCGAAAACGGAATGGAATTTAAAACAGTGTTCAATACATCAGCCACAGGTGTAAACACTAATACAATGTACAGGTTTACGGATAATATCAGTTCGGTTTCATCAGCAGTAATATACTACCGTATTAAAATGCAGCTTCCTTCAGGCGAATATTTTTATTCTTCAGTAATAAAAACAGATAACAGGGAAACAGCAAAGAATAATTATATAATAAATGTGTTACAAAATACCACAGGGAGCATTATGATAAATTATTTTACAAAAAACAGCACACCGGTTACATTAAGGGTAGCCGATATGAACGGAAGGATAATTGCCAAAACCATTCAGCAATCAGTAAGCGGTAACAATAAATATGAGTTTACCAATATTACTTCAATACATAACACACAGGTGTTGGTAGTGCAGGTTGCAACAGGTAATGAAATATATACCCATAAAATAGTAGCGTTTTAATTATTAAATAAACGAGTTGTAAAAGGCTGTCCCAGGGCAGCTTGGCCTTGGTTCGTGTCTTCACTACAACTGTTCGGAACGTTTAAGAAGTATTTTTATAGATCAATTTTTTTGCGATCTCTGCATCCCCATTGCACATAATTACTAAAGCATAAATAAGATCATTTTCCAGTTCCTGTGCAAATTTTCGTTTTGGTATTTTGAAACCTTTTAGATGATATAGTTTTTTATATGCTGTAAGTAATATTGCCAAGGTCGTAGTTACATACATCACTACCTTAATTCCGTTTTCAGTTCTGTTCATTAAGTGTGAAAAGTTTAAGTGTTGTTTAATGAATTTAAAAAACACTTCGATATCCCACCTCGACTTATAAATTTATGTGATCTCCGCAGAATCTATTGCTGCAATGTTTGTAATAAATACCATAGAGGTGCCGTCAGCCTTGGTTTTGGCTTCGATAAGGCGCACGGGATAAATTGACCTTCGCTTAGCTTGAGTAAATAAATAAACCCATTTATCACTGCTGATATTTAGCGTTTTGGTACTGATTGGCTTTTTTATTTTTGAAGCTATATGCAGCTCTTGCTTTGTACCCGGATTTATTCTCGAAACAAACAAGATTTTATTAGTAGTAAGTTTATCATAATTGTGCCTGGCTGTAATGCCCCTGTCAAAAACATTAATCTGTTTTTTATTGATTTGATTTGCTACAATGGTTGCTGTAAGTGCTACATTTTCGCTGTTGTAAGTTTTATCTGTGTAAAAACAAATGCATTCCGGTAAATCGGAATATCCAACAGCAAACTTTAGTAACTGATATTTTTGTGCGTCACCCCCTTTTAGATTGTATCCTATTTTTATTAAACTGGTACTTAAGGAAATAATAGTTGAATCAAAACGAACAATATCATTTTTATCAGCACCTGATTTATCTCCGTATTTCTGCACACAATGTTTAAAGACTTTTTCAAAAAATAAAGGATTGATGATATTTAACCGCTCACTTTTTGAACTATGTTGTGCCGATGTTGGTCTTATTGACCAACATCATAGATGAATCTGTATGTTTTTAAAAAAGTTAAATGGTTACCGCTTCGTTTGTTGGTCAATAAGACCAACAAAGGCCTTCGTAGTAGTTGCACTTTTGCGCTCATACCAACAAGGGCGAAAGGATTGATGATATTTAACCGCTCACTTATTGAACTATGTACAATTTTTGAATCTTGTGAAATATCAGCCAAAGCTCTAAAAACAGAAGATTCCAGAGCGGACTGCATGCCACGCAAACTATTATCTTTTTCAGTAACAAGGCAATAAAGTAATAATTAAAACAAGAGTTCACCGTGTAATTTCTTAGTGTGTTTATCGACATTTGTGTCGTGGGCAAACTGAACAAAATCTTCTTTTGAAATAAACGATAACAGTTTGTCTATTGTATGCATAACAGTTTTGGAATACAAAGCAAGTATTCAAAAACAAAGCATTTCAAAAAAACTATCAACAATTATAAAAGAATGTGGACAAACGTTCCGAACAGTTGTGCTGTGCCACGAACCACGGCGGATAAAGTCGAAAGAATTTTACAATTAAATGCAATAAACAATTATATAAAATCGTTTGCTATTTCATTGCAATAAAAATTGGAAAAGGAACCTTTTTTGACAGCATTTTACCTGGCTCCTGATAGTATTTAGATATATAATAAACCTTTATGAAAATTAAAATCCTTTCAATCAGTGATAATCCATCTGTGAAAATATCTCCTCAATTGAAAACCCACTTCCTTACCTGTTTGATATTGATATTGTTTTCAAATAACTGTATATCACAATGTCCCTCAGCGCCCAGCGTTACGAGCCCGGTGAATTTGTGTATGAACACTACTGCATCATCATTAACGGCCACCGGAACAAGTCTTTCATGGGGAGGGATATCGGGAACCGTCGGGGGAACAAGCAGCTTAACGGCAGCTACTTATATTGATTATTTTAGTGGTAATAACAAGAAAATAAATTTTACAACCTATTCGAATGTTACGATCAATACCGTAGATTATTTTATTCCTGCCTGGCAAACTGTAACCGGCCTGGTTTTATCTATTTATAATAGTTCAGGAACCATTATAGCTACTTCCTCAACGAATACAACAGCAAGTGCCGGTGCTTCAGCGGTAAA
>JAYWCV010000127.1:0-4817 GCA_043780275.1 Chitinophagaceae bacterium | reverse complement strand
CAGGTCCAAATCCATATGAAATCAGATTAAACCCCGAATCACAAACAACTCTATGTCCTTGTGATGAAACTCCGATTCTGGCATAAGCATATTTTGGATCCTGCAAAACCGGCGTGAAACTTCCTGCAAAAGTATTGCCATCAATTTTAAACGAATTGATAGCCTGGCTGTTATTGGGAAGTATAATGTTCAGAAAATGGGTTGTTATAGCAGTGCCTGAAGATGGCTGCATTGAATTAATAGTAACATCTTTTATTGTCTGTTCTACCGGATTCAGGAAAATCATTTCTGGATCACCAATTCCTGAGTTTCCGCAATTTAGCGTTGTTGGTGTTGCTGAAGTTGTAAAATACTGAGCAACCAAAATTGGTTTATCCGATTCTATAACATTGGTTGAATTACTATTAAACTGATAAAAAAAACTATTTGTAAAACTTGCTGCAGGAATTATTGCGCCATTTAATTTTACAATCGCTGTCGCATCGGGTCGAACAATCCGATAAAAATTCGTTTGAAAATTTGCGATGTTATTTGTTGTTGGTGTTGTTATATAGGTTTTACCCCAAGCAGAATAAGGATACATCTGTTGGTATAAATTATCCGATGAACCAACAGCGGGGTCACTGCAGCCAATAGAGATTTTTCCACTTCCACTATAAACGCCAATTTTTTTGCATCCTGCACCGGTATTCACCGATCTTATTTTTGATCCTGTCAGATCAACACCGGAAGCTCCAATATTCTGTCCTAATACCTGATAAATCTGACCCTGGGTCAGTGTTACCGTAAAAGGAACATTTGCAGTCTGTCCGGTTCTTGTTGTTGCACTTGGTGTAATCTCTACAGTTGTAGTACCCGTATCTGCGGCAACAACAAAGAAATAAGAGTGTGAATTGTTTTCGTTTGAAAGTTGGGTATAGTTTACAGAATAGTACTCTTTGCCTAAGGTATTGGTTGGCAAGCAAACGGTAGCTCCAGAAACAGCATTTACATAAATAAAACTATACACAACAACAGCCTTTGCAGTTGTTACATGAATTCCATGATTATACAAACCCTGACTCAATAATGCTGCGGTGCGTGGAATATTAATGGTTGTAATTTGATTGGCAGTAACCGTAAAGTTTTGATTAAACCCGATGCTGCTAATGGTTACATTTCCTGTTGTACTTACGTCTGAAGTTATATAAAGCTGCATTTGTTCAGGTGCCCCAGCATTAAACATTCTTACATGATTACCATATCCAATCCAAAAATCCTTTCCTTTATTAGAAAAATCCTGTGCAGAAGCAGCTACAGTATATAGCAATGTAAACAACAAGGTTGCGTAATTAAAAGTTTTCTTCATTATGTCCTTAATCCAAAGTTGTAGAGTGATATGCAAAATACTGAAAAGCAATTAAACAAGAAGCAGTTAGACAACTAATTTGATGAATGGTTTAATAATAATTTTTATAGCTTCTCAAGGTAATTTCCAGCTGTTTTCCCTATATTCATTAAAAGATCAATAATGGATAAATTAGAAACAAATCCAAAACGATCGGAAAACACTTGCGGGTATGGCTTCATATTGAAATTTTTAAAATTTGAAGGTCTAATTTGATTCCTTAAATCTTCATAAATATCCGGATCATACGATTTATTAAAGTCATTTGTTTGACCAACATGAAGTGAATTCATATTGATTTTTTTTAATGCCCACTTAAAAAGTTCCAGATTCCAATCGAATAAAAAATCATATTTCTGAGAATAAAAGGATTTTAATTCCGGAGCATAATGTTCAAACCATGGCGATCTTTTGTAACAGGATTCAATTGCTTTCCAATGATGAATCTGCCAATTAGTCGCATTTGATATTCTAACTTCTGTAATTAAGTTCCTCTGAGACCTACCTTGATCTAATGGAATACTTAATGGGATAATTCCATTTGCACCCAAAATATTACACCTGTTTCGAAAACTTCCTTTTTGATAAGCTTCACATGCTTCAAATTTAATATTTGTAATTTTATCTAAAATAGAAAATAGATAAACAGATGGAATGTATTGATTTTCAATAAGTATAGTCTTCAAATTATTATTAATTACAGTCAAATTTAAATAGTGTATTTTAATGCAAAACAGTAGGTATTATTTTATAATTTTAATTTAGCTAAAGACTATATTTTATTGATTTAAAGTATATTAACTAATAATTGATTACCCTTTATTTTAGCAATTTTTTGGTTTATTAAATATTGCCAATTACTAAGTCAATTAGCACGCAAAATAAGCTTTCTTTGTTAATTATTATTTACAGAAATTTGCACACTAATATCAACTGCATGTCTTTCAAAAACAACACTACCCTTTTTTCATTTTTATTAATAATAATTTTCGGACTGCTAAGTTGTCGGACTGTAAAAGAACCGGAATTTCAACGTATTGTTGATTTTAAAATAGTGAAGCCAGGTATTCAGGAATCGGAAGTAAGTTTTGATCTTGAATTTAAGAATATGAACGGCTACGAGGTATTCATAAAGAATATGAACTGTTCATTATATGTGGAAGGGAATTATCTAGGCTCATTGCTCTTGGATTCAATCATTCAAATTAAACGAAACGAATTTTTTACGCTTCCATTAAAAGGGAAACTAGATATGTCTTCTTTATTAAAAAACGCATTAAACTTTGCTTTTAAAGAGTCTGTCACTATAAAAGCTGAAGGAAAAGGAAAAATTGGACGTGCAGGAGTTTATGTTAATTATCCATTCCTTTATGAAGGAAATCACTCAATAAAAGAGTTGTTGAAATAAAATAAGCTGTAAAAACAGCTCATAAATAAATTAATTACCAGGTTTATGTCCACCACCATCTTCTGCTTTTTTACAGGATTTAGGTAATCTTTTATAAGAATCGGGGTTTGCTTCTACATCAGCAGCATCATACCCTGTATTGGCAATAGCCGTTTTTATTTCTTCAATATTTATACGATCAGTAATGTATTTAACAACGGTCTCCTTCTTTTTATAATTGACCAGTACAAAACTTATTCCATCATATCTCTTTAAATAATTTTCTAACCGGGTTTTACAAAGTTCACATTGGGCATTCGGCGTATTGATTTTTGCTGTTTCATTTTTTTTTATTTGTGAAAAAGAAACGGACATCAATCCTAAACTTAAAAATGAAAATAGAATCAGGTGCTTCATGGGTTCATTAATTATATTGCAATTTACTAAATACCGGTCCAGTTAGCCGGATCTGTTCGCCATTTTAACAAAAGCTCAATTTCTGATTCCTTTACAATGCCTTTTTCTTTGGCTACTTCTATTAAAGTGGAGTAATTGGTTAATGAATAATACGGAATTCCTTTTTCAGAAATAGCTTGTTTGGCTATTTCAAAATCATAGGTAAATATTGAAACCATACCAACAACATTCAAACCTTCCTGTTCTAATACATCAACAACCTGTAAACTGCTCATGCCGGTTGATATTAGATCTTCTATAACCACTACTTCTTTTCCTTTCTCATAAAATCCTTCAATCTGATTGCCTAAACCATGCTGTTTGGGTTTAGGACGTACATAAATAAAAGGTAATTTCAGTTGGTCGGCAGTCATGGCACCCCAGGCAATACCCGCTGTGGCCACGCCTGCAAGCATTTCAGCATTCGGAAAATTAGAGAATACCATATTGCATAATTCCGATTTAATGAAATCACGTGTATACGGAAATGAAAGAATCCTTCTGTTATCACAATATATCGGGCTCTTCCACCCGCTGGCCCATGTAAAAGGATTTTGCAGGTTTAACTTTACTGCATTAACTTGAATTAGTTTTTCAGCTACCGCTTTTTCATTATTCATGCTGCGAAGTTATAGGAAAGCAAAACATCAATTTACCCACATGCATTTAAAAATATATTTCAATCAAAAACCTCTTTTTTTATGTGATACTATTGATGAAACTATTGAACCATTTATGCATCACGACGATGCCGTTTTTATTGATGAATTAAATAATCATTCTGTTAAAACCATGCTGTACGAGATGCAACAGGATTCGATACATGCGGCAGTATTTTTTCATCCAGACCTGGAAGTACTTAAAAATACTTTCTGGAAAAAATTTAAAGTCATTCAGGCGGCCGGGGGATTGGTTGAAAATGAAAAAAATGAACTATTGATGATTCATCGCCGGGGTTTTTGGGATTTACCCAAAGGGAAATTGGATAAAACTGAAAACCTTAAGGATTGTGCAGTTAGGGAAGTTATGGAAGAAACCGGTCTACAAAAGGTCAAGATTTTAAAGCAATTGACTACTACTTATCATACTTATCATGAAGGAACTAAACATATTTTAAAAGAATCTTATTGGTATCTGATGAATGCAAATTCAGATCAAAAGCTCATACCACAAACAGAAGAAGATATTACAGAAATAGGCTGGAAGAATTTAAACGAAGCGAATAAATGTTTAAAAAAGGCTTATCCCTCGATACGAGATGTTTTCGCTGCTTACCAATCCTGAAGAACTAAATTTTTTTTTCTATAATGATAACTGTCAACCGGCTAACACAAATCAGTTTGTCCATATCATCACGTATTTGAATATCCCAAACATGTGTTGATCTACCCAAATGAATGGGCTTTACAATACCGGTAACATATCCTTCTCTTACCATTCCAATATGGTTGGCATTAATTTCCAATCCAACACAATGATATTTTGTTTGATCTATGACAAACGCAGATGCAATACTACCAATGGTTTCAGCCAATACACAGGATGCGCCTCCATGCAATATGCCATAAGGTTGTTTTGTACGATGAT
>JAYWCV010000126.1:0-3107 GCA_043780275.1 Chitinophagaceae bacterium | reverse complement strand
TTATTTCAAAAAATTAGTGGATCAGGTACCATCAATGCTAGCTGCCGGTTTCATGATTATAAAGAAAGGTTGAAATCGGATAAAGAATTATTATTATTCAGAGTTATACAGGAACTGATTAATAACATTCTAAAACACAGCAACGCCAGTTTTATTCACATTACACAAAACACACAGGGAGATAAATTTTACCTGCGTATACACCATGATGGACGTGGTATTGTACAAGCCGATTTTGATAAACTGACCAAAAGCAATATTGGACTTGGATTGAAAAATATCAGCAGCCGTTTAAAGGTAGTGAAAGGAAATATCAACTATGAGAAAGACGTTTCTCAAACGTATTATAAAACAACCATTGAAGTTCTCAAAGACAATAGATATGATTCTGATAACTAATTAATAGTATTTTTGAGAAAATCTAATATTCATGGACACGATTAATGTTGCTATAGCAGATGATCACAAAATATTCAGGAAGGGAGTCATCTTATCCTTACGTCCGTTTACGAATATAAAATTTATTTTAGAAGCCGAGAATGGCGTTGATCTTTTAGAAGGACTTACCAAAGAAAAGCCAGACATTGTTTTGATGGATTTAAGAATGCCTGTAAAAGATGGCATTGAAACGACAAAGGCAATCAGTAAACTATACCCGCATATCAAGGTCATCGTTTTAAGCATGTATGAAGACGAACGTTTTGTTTTTCATTTGATGGAAAATGGAGCGAATGGTTATTTGCTTAAAAATGCAGAACCCAATGAAATCAGAAGAGCCATCATGGATGTATACGAAAAAGGATTTTATCTGAATAATTTTGTAAACAGGATTCTTCTTAAGCGGTCACATGCCCGTCAAAAAGTAATTCCTTCTTTAAATAGTGAAATCACTTTGTCTGATAAAGAAAAAGATGTGCTTCGATTTATCTGCATGGAGTTTACAGCCTCTGAAATAGCACAAAAAATGGAGATCAGTGCAAGAACCGTTGAGGCTATTAAAGATCGCTTAATGGATCGCTTTGGAAGTAAGAATACGGCTGGTTTGGTGTTTTTTGCAGTAAAAAATCATTTGATCGATTAAAGTTCCATTTCGGGTACATCCCCATCAACGATAAGTTTACCTTTTGTTTTACTGATAATTTCTTCTACCGAAACACCAGGAGCTCTCTCCAATAATCTGAATCCATTTTCAGTTACATCCAGCACAGCTAAATCAGAAACAATTTTTTTTACGCAGTTTACACCTGTCAGTGGCAAACTGCAATTGGGTAATAACTTCGACTCTCCTTTTGGGTTGGTATGCATCATAGCCACAATAATATTTTTTGCACTGGCCACCAGATCCATGGCACCACCCATTCCTTTCACCATTTTACCGGGTATCTTCCAGTTGGCAATATCTCCCTTTTCACTTACTTCCATGGCTCCCAGAACCGTTAGATCTACTTTCCCGGCCCTTATCATTCCAAAGCTCATTGCAGAATCGAAAAAAGAAGAACCGGGCAATGTGGTTATCGTTTGTTTACCGGCATTAATTAAATCCGGATCTTCTTCTCCTTCAAAAGGAAAAGGACCCATACCAAGCAAGCCATTCTCACTTTGTAAAGTCACATTAATTCCATCCGGAATATAATTAGCAACTAATGTAGGTATGCCAATTCCAAGATTTACATAAAACCCATCTTGTAATTCTTTCGCAATGCGTTTTGCTATTTGTTCTTTGGTTAATGCCATTTGATTTGAAAATTTAAGCAATTTGAAAATAAAGTCTATTTCTTATTTGAGGTGCCGGTTATAAAAAATGTTAATTCCTTTTACCGGCAGACTGGCTTCAACTAACGGAGGCTTTGTTCCTTTGATAATTCGTGTCCTAGTAGCAATGAATTTTTTTTGCACTAAGTCTCAAAGACGCTAAGTTTTCACTAAGGCCATAAGTCCCGTTAATCACTCGTCTGATACCATCCTTTAATTTTAAAACATTGAAATTGATCAGCAATCCCAACTTTTCAAATCATCAAATTCAACCATTTTTAACTACTCTTTCTCACCGTTCTTTGTTCAATTCTTTTCTCATAATTCTTTCCTTCAAAAATCCGATGAACATATATTCCGGGAGTGTGAATATAATTGGGATCCAATTCGCCATCTGCAACCAAATGTTCAACTTCAACAATGGTTGTTTTACCTGCCATAGCCATCAATGGGTTAAAATTTCTGGCTGTATCTTTAAATATTAAGTTTCCCTGTGCATCTCCTTTCCATGCTTTTACTAAAGCGAAGTCTGCATTAAATGCATATTCCATCAGGTATTCTTTTCCGTCAAACTCCCTGGATTCCTTTCCTATAGCCACTTCTGTACCCACACCGGCAGCAGTAAAGATGACTGGCATACCATATCCGGCTGCAAGGCACCTGGTTGCTAATGTTCCCTGCGGAATTAACTCCACTTCCAATTCACCCGATAATAATTGCCTTTCAAATTCTGCATTTTCACCTACATAACTCGAAATCATTTTTTTAACCTGCTTGTTTTTAAGTAGTAAACCAATGCCAAAATCATCAACCCCGGCATTATTAGAAATACAGGTCAGGTTATTAATGCCACTTTTCTCCAGGGCAGCTATACAATTTTCCGGAATACCACAAAGGCCAAATCCACCTAACATGATAGTTGCTCCATCAGGTATATCATGTATTGCGTCTGCTGCGTTTTTAAAAACTTTTTTCATTGTGTAAAATATTTAATCAATCTATTTTTCAATAAATTATATTACGGCAGTTTTCTACTTACTGAATCAATAGATTTTTTTGAATTTTTTAATTTCAACCTGGCTTCCCGTTGATCCATGACGGCTAATGAATCGAAAACCACTTTTAAAAGTTGTGGATTATTTTCATAATACCGGATACTTTTTTTGAAGTCGCTCTCATCTGTTTTATTGAATTTTAAAACCTGATTGTATAGTATTAATTTTTGTTTTTCTTTGGATACTAAAGAATCATGAACCGGATAATTAGCAAGGTACTCATCCACCCTGGCCAAATCCCATAAAATCGTTTGCATTTTTTCCACCTTCATGATACCGATAGGTGTACTGTTTTTTGGA
>JAYWCV010000125.1:0-9537 GCA_043780275.1 Chitinophagaceae bacterium | reverse complement strand
CTATCAGCAATAATTTTTCTACAATCAACCAAATGTCTAACGATAATAAAACCATTTCTTTCCGTTAATATTTTTATTTCTGATCCTTAAACGTTTCACTTGTAACCGGTCCGTTCACTTTACTTAAATCCTGTGCAGGATCATTTACATCACTGATACTATGAATGTTCATCAGCAATTTAGGATCTCTTCCATTGTGTACTGCCTGGAAAGTTTCCAGCGGTTTTTCCATGCCCACATAATGTCCCGCTGAAATGACCGATTGACGACTTACAAGACTCGGTCCTTCAATAACCCAATCACTTACATTCTTTTTATGGAAACGGCAGTCGTTACAAATCCACTCAACTACTTCACCAAATTCGTCTTTTCTTGCAGTAACCCGAAGTACTTCTTCACCACGCATCCATAATCGAACATTCCCACTACACTTGCTACATTCGCAATGCGCATCTACCGGCTTGGTAAACCATACCCTGTTCTTGAAACGGAATGTTTTATCGGTCAATGCCCCTACCGGGCAAACATCAATCATATTCCCCGAAAAATCATTATCAATTGCTTTGGATATGCAGGTGGAAATTCTTGCATGATCTCCTCTGTCCAATATACCATGCACCCGGTTATCTGTTAGCTGATCGGCTACATAAGTACAACGATAGCAAAGAATGCAACGTGTCATATGTAACTGTATGTAAGGTCCGATGTCTTCTTTTACAAAAGTTCTGCGATCAAATTCATACCTGGTTCCTTCTTCTCCATGATTGAAACTCAGGTCCTGCAAATCACATTCGCCTGCCTGATCACATACGGGACAATCCAATGGATGATTCATCAATAAAAATTCAACCACACCATTTCTGGCGTCTTGAACTTCCGGACTAGTCATATTCTCCACCACCATACCGTCCATCACGGTAGTACGGCAGGAAGCAACCAATTTCGGCATCGGTCTTGGATCGGCAGCCGAACCTTGTTTTACTTTTACCAGGCAGGTACGACATTTGCCCCCACTACCTTCCAGCTTACTGTAATAACACATTGCCGGTGGTACAACATCACCACCAATTGTTCTGGCGGCCTGCAGAATGGTTGTACCCGGTTCCACGTCGAGTGAAATATTATCGATGGTTACCTTATATGATTTTTTTTCTTCCGCCATGATTATATTGTTTTATGCTGTAACCACATTTAATGGGTTGGCATAATTTGCAATTCCATAATTTCTTTTTTGTGCTTCTTCCGGATTGTTTACATGCCATTCAAACTCATCCCTGAAATGCCTGATAGCAGCTGCTACCGGCCATGCCGCTGCATCACCCAACGGACAAATAGTATTTCCTTCGATCTTGCGCTGGATATCCCATAGCAAATCGATATCCGACATTTTACCTTTTCCATTTTCTATATTCAACAAAATCTTTTCCATCCATCCGGTTCCTTCACGACAAGGTGAACATTGTCCGCAACTTTCGTGACGATAAAAACGGGCAAGAGAATAAGTATGACGAACCACGCACTGATCCTCATCCAAAATGATAAAGCCTCCGGAACCCATCATGGAACCCGTCTGAAAACCGCCATCAGAAAGACTTTCATAAGTCATCATCCTTGGTTCTCCCTTTGCAGTCGTTAATAAAAGATTAGCAGGAAGAATCGGCACCGAAGAACCTCCCGGAATACAAGCTTTTAATTTTTTACCATTTGCAATACCTCCACAAAATTCATCGCTGTATATAAATTCTTCAACCGAAATATTCATTTCAATTTCATAAACGCCCGGCTTATTAATATTGCCGCAAGCAGAAATCAGTTTTGTACCTGTTGATCTTCCGATGCCAAATTTTGCATATTCATCGCCACCCAGATTTATGATGGGAACAACGGCAGCCAATGTTTCTACATTGTTTACAACCGTTGGGCAATCCCATAAACCTTTGATAGCTGGGAATGGTGGCTTGATACGTGGATTACCTCTTTTTCCTTCCAATGATTCAAGCAATGCGGTTTCCTCTCCGCAGATATATGCACCGGCTCCAGATTGTACATAAATTTCACAATCGAATCCGGAACCCAAAATATTTTTTCCTAAAAATCCGTTTTGTTTTGCTTCTTCGATTGCCTGTTCAAGTATATCAACGATCCACGCAAACTCGCCACGGATATATATGTATGTAGTATTGGCACCTAATGCAAATGAAGAAACAATTAATCCCTCAATCAACAGATGAGGCAAGAACTCCATCAGGTAGCGGTCCTTAAATGTTCCGGGTTCACTTTCATCGGCATTGCATACGAGGTAACGGGGAACGCTTTCGGGCTTTGCCAGAAAACCCCATTTCATTCCGGTAGGGAAGCCGGCACCACCTCGCCCACGCAAGCCGCTCTTCTTCACTTCTTCAATCACATTAGCCGCTCCCATTTTTATGGCTTTCTCTACAGATTTATACCCACCCTCTTTCCGGTAAACATCGTAATGACGTATACCTTCAATATGTGCTTTCTCTAAAAGTAATTTTCTTCCCATATCTAAATCCTCAAACGAGGAATCTTTAATTATTAATTCTGCGATGCTGCAATTGTCCTGCACTCATCTACTATCTCATCCACTTTCTCTTTGGTTAAATGTTCCCGGTAATGTTTTCCCAACTGCATCATGGGTGCATAACCACAGGCACCCAAACATTCCACCGTCTTCAATGTAAACAAGCCATCAGCCGTTGTTTCACCGGGTTTGATGCTCAGTTTTTCGCCGATGTACTTGATGATATCATCACTTCCATTGATCATGCAAGGTCCGGTATGACAAACTTCAAACATATACTTTCCAACAGGTTTCAAATTATACATGCTGTAAAAACTCGCCACTTCATACACTTCAATCGGCGAAATGTTTAATAAAGAAGCCACATAATCCATCACCGGCGTATCGAGCCATCCGCTAAACTGCTCCTGCGCCAAATGTAATATTGGAAGCAAGGCAGATTTCTGTTTGCCTTCGGGGTAACGGGAAATCAATTCGTTAACCTTTTCTAATTTCTCTTTTGAAAATTGCTGCATTATTGATTATTTTTTCAAATATTTTTTTGGGATCCGCTGCCCATTTGATTCGTTGTCAAATATCCATGAAAGGATCCAGAACCTTGTCCCATCAAAATACAATTGAATACTGTTGATACCTCTTTCAAGTACAGGGCCATTTTCAATATTCTTTGCCTCATAAGTACTCCATACATGATATATTGCTCCAAAATTCTCTACTTTTCTGCCGATCTCTTTTTCATAAAAGCCATCTTTCTCCAGCATAGCGTCTGAGTTTTTGTGGAATTGCTTTAACGGGATGAGCTCGAGGTTTACTTTCCCATTGTTATCCTTTCGTGCTATGCCTACCAATGCATTAGGAGCATGCAAAAGGCTATCCCGTTCATAACTTATCTTTTCCCCTTTTTTAACAGTCACTGCATCGTAATAGGCTTTCATAATACCATCCAGAGTACTTACATCATCTCCAAAAGCAGTTTTTTGCTGTCCGGATACTACGAATTGAGCAACCAATAATCCAATAAGCAATATGATTGTATATAGTTTCATTATTAAGAATTATTTATAGCTTTTTATTAAATAAACTTCTTTTCACTTCAATTCTATTGCTAACCCGAAAGCTCCCGGCTCCCCCTTCAGGGGCGGAGGGGATTACGCATCCATCTCTCCTGCAATCAGGTTCAAGCTACTCATGGTGATGATTGCATCACTCATCATACTTCCTTTTACCAGTTCTTCGTAAGCCTGATAATAAATAAAACATGGTCTGCGAAAATGCAATCGATACGGAGTACGTCCACCATCACTGATCAGGTAAAATCCTAATTCGCCATTTCCACCTTCAACCGGTACATATACTTCACCCGGTGGAATATCAATCTCCCCCATGATTATTTTGAAATGCCAGATCAATGCCTCCATCTTGGTGTACACGTCTTTCTTCTCGGGCAAATAATATTGCGGCACATTGGCATGAAATACATCTGCTTCTGTTCCTTTAAACTCCTGCACTTTCTGATAAGCCTGATTGATGATGCTTAAACTCTGCCACATTTCTTCGTCACGCACCAAAAACCGGTCATAACTATCACCCGTAGTTCCAACGGGAACTTTAAAATCAAAATCCTGGTAACTACTATAAGGTGTGTGCACCCGTACATCATAGTCAACACCAGCAGCACGAAGGTTTGGACCGGTAAATCCATAATTCATTGCCCGTTTTGCACTGATTGGGCTAACCCCAATGGTTCGATCCATAAATATCCTGTTTCGCTTAAACAAGTCATTGAATTCGTTTAATACTTTCGGATATTCTTTTAAGAATTTCTCCAGTTTTTCGAAAGCGATATTATTGAAATTTCGCTCAAAACCACCGATTCGTCCAATATTGGTCGTTAATCTTGAACCACAAACTTCTTCCCATATTTCATATATCAACTCACGGTATTGCATTACATAAAGGAATCCGGTGTATGCACCTGCATCTACCCCCATGATAGAATTACAAATAAGATGATCGGCAATTCGAGCCAGCTCCATGATGATTACTCGTAGATAATCGACTCGTTTTGGTGTATTGATTCCCAATAATTTTTCGCAGGTAAGATGCCAGCCCATATTGTTGATGGGGCTGCTGCAATAGTTTAACCGGTCGGTCAAAGGAGTTATCTGATACAGTGGACGATGTTCTGCAATTTTTTCAAATGCACGGTGTATGTATCCAACCGTTTGTTCAGCAGATACTATCCGTTCTCCATCCATCTCCAATATATTCTGAAACACACCATGTGTAGCCGGGTGCGTTGGACCCATATTCAAAGTGGTGGTCTTTTTTTCTATACTTCCCGCAGGTAATTTTATGTGTTCTGTCATAAATCACTCCATTCCTTCTCAAAGAAGGCGTTTGTAAAAACGTTTATATTCCTTCAACTAAAATTAAATTTCATTTATCTGCCAAACATATCATCATCTTTGTCTACACGGGTTTGGTCCTCTAATGGAAATTCTTTCCGCATCGGGAAATAATCCATTTCATCCACATTCAAAATCCGTTTCAGGTTTGGATGTCCAACAAAGTTGACCCCGTAAAAATCAAAGGTTTCTCTTTCCATCCAGTTTGCTGATGAAAACAAACCGGTTGCTGTATACACATCCGGTGATTCGATATTACTGAAAACCTTGAAACGTAAACGTACATTTTCTACCAGGTTGTGCAAGTGATATACAACCGCCAACTCCCTTCCTTTCTGATCGGGGTAATGAACAGCACACAAGTCTGTTAGAAATTGAAAACCTAATTCCTCATCATCGTTTAAAAAATTCAGGACTTTCAGGTTATTTTCTTTTGGTGCTTCAAATGACAACATGCCATATGATTCTTCGAAACCGGAAACCTGGTCTGCAAATTTTTCGGTCAATTTTTGTTTGATGAAATCGTAGCTTAATGCCATGATGATATAATTCGTTTTCGGTTATTGAATTCCGTAACTGTTTAATAATTCCTGGTATTCTTCACCATTTCTTCTTCGTAAACTTTCTTTTCCAATCAAATCCTGGATTCGAATAACACCATCAATGATTGCTTCGGGTCTTGGTGGACATCCCGGCACATATACATCTACCGGTATCACCTGGTCGATTCCCTGTAACACACTATAGGTATCAAAAATACCGCCACTGCTTGCACATGCACCTACAGCAATAACCCACCGTGGTTCGGCCATTTGCAGATACACCTGTTTTAGAACAGGTCCCATTTTTTTTGCGATAGTACCCATCACCATCAACAAATCGCATTGGCGTGGAGAAAATCCAACTCTTTCTGACCCAAATCGGGCCAAGTCGTAATGAGAACCCATGGTTGCCATGAATTCAATACCACAACAGGATGTAGCAAATGGTAAAGGCCAGATCGAATTTTTTCGGGCAAGGCCGATGACTTTATTCAAAGACGTGGCCATAAAACCTTCCCCTTGGAAACCTTCCGGCATTTCAACGATACTAATATCGTTTACCAACGGTTTCTGATTAATATTATATGATACAGGACGCGACATATTAGATACCCCCACCCCCTAAAGGGGCGTTTAAAATCATTATTTCAATTGAACTTTTACTAAAGCAGACATATTAGATCCTATTTAAATAATACTGCTTTTTAATAACACAGTTAATACACAAGAACTATTCAACTTGGTTCCCTCATATTGAACAGGAGTTTATTCTTCCCAATTCAATGCACCCCGTTTAATGATATAGATAAATCCGGTAAGGAAAAAACCTACAAACATGAATACGGCGAAGAACCCGTTCCAGCCCAACTCCCTAAAATTTACAGCATAGGGATAGAAAAAAATCACTTCCACATCGAATAGTACAAAAAGTATAGCTACTAAAAAATATTTTACCGCCATTGGTTCTCTTGCATCTCCATGCGATGCAATTCCGCTGGCAAATGTTTCCAATTTGTCGGCTGTTTTTCTTTTTGGCCCAAGCATATGTGTAACAAAAATCAGGAAACCAATCATTCCTACAACAAAAGCCAGTTGAATTGCAATGGGCAGGTAAGTTCTTGCGCTATTCAAATCTGCAATTGCTCCGTTTAAATTTGTCTGTAATAAATCGATCATATCGTTATTCCACTAGGTCTGCAAAAATAAGGTAGCCTCCGGAATAATCCTTATAAAAAATATGTGCTATTTACTATTCCATATAAAAAAAGATCCTCTGTCATGCGACAAAGGATCCTGTTCGTAAATATTGTATTTTATTAAAATAAGATTTTGTTGATTATCCTTTTTTAGGTGGTTGTTTGATTGATGCTTTTTCCAATACCAGCAAACTTTGAAGAATGGAAGCATTTCCTGGATCAAACTCCAAACCTTTACGCAGATAGAAGATTGCTTTTTCTTTATCACCCAAAACGTTGTTATAATATCCGGCCATTTGTCCACAAGCTTCTATTCCATAACTTTTAAACCGGGCCGTATCCGTCAATGAAATCAGCATGGTCTTCTCATATTCTGCAATAGCTAGTCCTTTAGTCATATTGGTATCAATGGCTGCCAATGATCTTGCACTCCATAAGTGACCAAAAATACTATCGGGGAAGGCATTGGAATATAATTTAAAAACGCTGTCTGCTCTGTCAAATGCTTTTCCAAAATAAAACGGTAATCCAATATAAAAATAATCGGTTGGATATTTTTTAGTTCGTGAATTGAAAACAACTATCCGCATTTCCGCTTCCGGAATTTTTTTATTCGTGTTTTTGAAATATTCAACCCCCTTATTCAGGAATTCGATTTTAGAACTTTCCAATGTATCAATTTGTGCACCTTTAATATAAGCTGCAAATATTTCACTATCCAGACTTCCTGTTCCGGTTAACACATCTGCCATCAACTTATAATCCATGGCAATGATGTTCTCCGGAATTTCTTTTTCAAAATAACTTTCTACTGCTTTTTTTGCACGGATGGTATCTCCCATATCAAGGTAGCAATATGCTATTAATTTGTATGGCCTTGCTTTTGCTTTAGTACCTAAAGTATTGTTGATGTTCTGTGCTTTATTAATAGCTCCCTGGTAATCTTTCTTTTTCCAAAGCAATTGTGCGTAGAAATAATCATTTTGAATATCTGCATCTGTATTGTCCAGATACTTTTTCAAATAAGTTTCAGCAACTTCATATTTCTGAGAAAGAAAATTAAACTCATATAACTCATAGTAAGCCGGGCCAAATTTTGGATCTTTTGCAATAGCATCCTCTAATTCCCGAACAAATACTTCCCAGTTTTGTTGTGTCTGATAAATTTTTGCCATCCGAAAATAGGCTATCGCAAAATTTGGATTGACTAACAACGCATTTTTATAATTCACCACGGCATTACTACCATCATGTAGTTTACGGTATGCATTACCCAGGTTTAGATAGATATCGGCATTTTTACCATCTCTTTCAATGGCCGCTTTTAGTTTTTCAATGGCATATTGGATATTTCCATTCTTGGAATTTACATTGGCACGTCCAATGGCATTCAAAATATTTGCATCATCTCCTTTTCTGGTACGACTAACAGTTATAGCTGTTTCAAAATGCTGACGGGCATCTTCCATTTTATTTTCTATTAACTTTATTTGGCCATTCCCAACTAAAATTAAAGGAGCATTTGCGTTTACCAGTAATGCATTAGCATACAACGTTTTTGCAGCTGCAATGTTTTCCGACTCAATTTCTGCCTGACCCAACCAATAAGTTGCTTCTGCATTATTTGGACTGGAAAGCAACATTTTTTCAAAATTTGCTTTGGCACTCATATACCTTTCGGTATACATATAGTTTATCCCTTCCTGAAAGGATTGTGCAACTAAACCAACCGTTGTAAAAAGACTTACTGTTAATATTAACGTGATTTTCTTCATTTTTCTTTCCCCATTTATAGTTTGTAAATATAACTCAATTTCTCATCGTTACTTTTCGGACCGAGAAATTCATTTGACCCGGTACCAAATACGCTCTTCGAAATATCAATTGACCTCTCTCTCCAATTAAAAAATTTGCAAATCCATGTGCCAACCCCCTATGTTTTTCCTTTAGTATATAAAACAGGTCTCTTACAAATGGATATCGTTTGCCATATATATTTGCCTGAACCGGTATAACATATCCGCCTGGTTTGTCGATGCTTTCGATATGGGCAATTTTTACTTTATTCAAAAAACTAAGTTGTGTCGAATCATCTTTATTCCCGATCCAGCTTACTCCAACAAATCCGATGGTATTCTTATTTCCTGACACAAAATTCAACACATCTTCACTGGTTCTGGCTGCTTTTGCATTGGCCGTTAACGCTTCACCATTTAATATACTATCGATGACATATCTAACCGTTGAGGTTGCATTCAATCCGTCAAAAACCGGAATTAACTTTTTATTAAATTTCCCGGTCAGGATGTTTTTAATTTCCTGAACAGTAAATAATGAATCTGCTGATTCCGGATTTACAATAATTGCTATTGCATCAAATGCAATGAGCTTCTTTTCAGGTGCCACTTTCATGGAATCGATCAGGAAGCTTTCTTCGGCTGCTGAAAACCCACGGGTTACTATCAGCATCCGTATACTATCCACCGCAAAATCTTTTAAGCAATCCGCTTCGGGTTTATAATGTGCAATGATCTTTGTATCCGGAAAAGAAGATTCGTACACCTGTATCTGTGAATCAATAACGGGCTTGAACGATTCATCCACGCTTATATGGATGGTTCCACTATTATATGTATCCGTTGGTTCATTATTAACCGGCGAAGAACAACTGATAATAAACTGCGAAAATCCTGCTAGTAAAATAAGGCAATTTCTCAAAAAATTATATTTCGTTTTAAATAGCGGCATTATGATTGTTTCTCTCTTTTATAACCTCTGTAAATTCTCCATATACCATATAATATACACAATAATCCAAATACCTTATCAAAAGCAGTTGGGCGCAT
>JAYWCV010000124.1:0-8785 GCA_043780275.1 Chitinophagaceae bacterium | reverse complement strand
AGCTAAAAATATTTGACAGATAAAGACTGAAAGGAACACCAATTACTGAGGCAACAGAAAAAGCGGTCATAATATAACCCATAGCCATGCCTCTTTTTTGTCCCATAGTGGCAAAAATAATCATAGCACCTCAAAATAAGAATTAGCCGATAAAAGAAACCAACATGGGGCTCATTAATTTTCGGTTAACTTTATGAATAATGAATAGCCAGTTTCCACATAGTGATGATAATCTTTCACAATTGCTGAAACAGGATGTTCGTAAGGGGTTTGAGGTTTTATATAATCAACAATTTACAGCAGTATTTTATTTTGCCCGGCGCTTCGTAGTTGAGCAACAGGCTGCAGAAGACATTACTTCAGAAGCGTTTTTAAAACTTTGGCTGCGGCTGAATGACTTTACCAATGTTAGCGCCATGCGGTCTTTTTTATATACGGTTACTAAAAATGCCTGCCTTAATTATCTGCGGAACAGCCGCCGCCATACTGCTGAAAATGAAAAAATTGCTTACCTGCTGGAGCAAAATGATGAATCATCCCTGGCAACGGAAAAGTTAAATGCCGACATCTGGCAGCATATTTACAATGCGATAGAAAATCTCTCTCCGCAATTAAAGAATGTATTCAAAATGGCTTATGTCGAAGGACTTTCCAATGAAGAAATCGCTGTTAATCTCGGTATCAATAACCAGTCTGTACGCAATGATAAAGCCCGTGCACTTAAACAAATACGCCTTACAGTACTGGAGAAGAAACTTTACAGCCACTTCTTTTTCTGTCTGGCCATATTAGCTTTTTAAAGGCCACAACAGGTCTGAATTTTCTGCTGCAGATATTTTTTTCATTTTATTGAGTACAAAAGCCGGGTACAGGTGTTTAATCATTATAACCTGAAATATGTCTTCTATGAAAATAGTACGCATAAAAGAACTTGTGATTAAATATTTAGATACAGGCTTAAATTCCGTTGAGCAAGGGGAACTGAACGCATGGATGAATCAATCACAAAAAAACAAAGAAGCAGTACAGGAATTTCTGGATGAAACTGGCTTGCGAAAGGGCATTGGCGATTTGTATGAAACAAGAGAAAGAATCTGGCAAAGGGTGAAGGAATCGGTTGATGAAAGAAAGATAATATCCATTAATCGAAAAACATGGCAAAGGGCGGCGGCAGCTGCCATCATTATCGGGGTAATTGCATCCGGCTATTTTATGTTTTTTGACAGCAGCAGGCAGGATAAGACAAATATACAGGCGCAGGCAGAACAGTTTCAGAATAACATAAAGCCCGGAAGTTATAAAGCCAAACTTGTTCTGGCCGATGGCACTGAAATAATTCTTGACAGCACTATCCTTGGTAAGCTTACCCAACAAGGTAATGCAGCAGTTATGAATCAGAATGGCAAATTGGTATATATAGTCGGAGTTGCAAATCAGGAGGTAGTTTATAATACAGTAATTACTGCCAGGGGCGAAACGTACTCTTTGGTACTGGCTGATAATTCCAAAGTGTGGTTGAATGCTGCGAGTTCCATAAAATTTCCCGTTTCTTTTACAGGAAATGAACGCAGGGTTGAAATTACCGGCGAAGCCTATTTTGAAGTTGCAAAGGATACTGACAAAAAATTTATTGTAAGTGCAAATGGTATAACTACTGAAGTTTTTGGTACACACTTCAACGTAAATGCTTATAGCAACGAGTCAGCTACAAGAATTACATTATTAGAAGGCAGCATACAGGTTAATAAAAATAATGTTCAACCGGGGCAGCAGGCAGTAGTGAGTGATAATGACCATTTAGAAATTAACAGCAACACAGATGTAGAAGAAGTGGTTGCCTGGAAAAACGGGGAATTCCAGTTTGGAGATAAAACAGATATCAGAACAGCAATGCGGCAGTTAGAGCGGTGGTATAATATAGAGATAGAATATAAGGGAACCTTCAGCAGCCATATAGGAGGTTCAATTTCCAGGAATGCTTCTGTTTCCAGTATTTTAATGATGCTTGAAAAAACCGGAGCGGTAAAGTTTGAAATTCAGGACAAAAAAATTATTGTTATGGCTGGAAAATAGTTCTTATAGTTAATTTAAACAAAAACAGGGATCCCGTGGAGCGGGACCCCTGCCAGTAGTTTGAGTTAACCCAAATATACAATCGCTGAGATTGCTTTCCCGAAGAATCGGGAGTAAATATTGTTTAACCCAAACCCCGCCTCCGGTAAACCTTTGGCGGGTAAAAAACAAAGTTATGCTTTTAGAGAAAATCTGCCGCTCTTCTTTATTTAACAGAAGGGCACTAACCAAAACTCTGATGATTATGAAACTTTCAACAATCATCTTTCTTTCAGCATGCTTAACTGCAAGCGCAAAGAGTAATTCTCAAATTACACTTTCTAAAAACAATGCCCCACTGCAAAAAGTTTTTAAAGAAATAAAAAAGCAAAGTGGGTACAATTTTCTGTTCAGGTATGAACTTTTGGAAAATGTGGGGACTGTAACTGTTAATCTTAGTAATGCCACACTGAACCAGGCGTTGGATGCCGTGCTGGAAGGGAAGCCGCTCACTTATGAAATAATAGATAATACAGTTATTATTAAAGGAAAAGAAAGAGAAGTTATAAAAGAAGAACTGCCTCCGCCTTCAATTGAAAGAATAATAAAAGGTAAAGTAACGAATGAAGATGGTGAGCCTGTGGAAGGGGTAAGCGTTTTAGTAAAAGGAACCAAAACAGGAACAAGCACTGATAAAAACGGTAATTATGAAATTAAGATATCTGAAAAGGGGGTGCTTATTTTTTCAAGTGTAAATTATATTACCTCGGATGTGCAAATTACTGAACAACTTGTTGTTAATGTAAGATTGAGGCCATCTCAAAATCAGTTAGAGCAACTCGTAGTAGTAGGTTACGGAACACAAAAGAAAAGAGATGTAACAGGTAGTATTTCCAGGATTTCCGGAAGTGCTATCAAAGATGTGCCAATGCAAAGTTTTGATCAAGCCTTATCCGGTCGTGCAGCAGGCGTGAATGTTACTATGCCCAACGGTGTACTTGGTAATCCCCCTGTTATCAGGATTCGTGGTATTAATTCAATTGCCCTGAGTTCTTTTCCCCTTATAGTAGTTGATGACATTCCAATATGGAGCGGTGATGTAGGTGGTTTTGCGCACAATAATGCTCTTGCAGATATAAATCCTGCAGATATTGAGAGCTTTGAAGTTTTGAAAGACGCTGCCGCTACAGCCATTTATGGTTCAAGAGCAGCCGCTGGCGTAGTACTTATAACTACCAAAAGAGGCAAACCCGGAAAGGCAAAGGTTAATTACGAAAGTTGGGTGGGCACGACTAAAGCCATGAATCTTATTGAAATGATGAATGCGGAAGAATATACAATGCTGAAAAATGAGGCGTTGGCTAATAACGGCACACCTGCTAATGGAACTACCCGTGGTTTTTATACCATGAACGATGCTAATGGTAATTTGGTAGATACCCGTTGGTATGATTATGCATACCGTAGAGGAGTATCTAATAATCATAATATAAGCATTTCCGGGGCCAACGAAAGCACCCAATATTTTTTCTCATTGGGTTATTCAAATCAGGAAGGTATTTTTCATACAAATGACTTTACTCGTAAAACAGGCCGCTTTACCCTTGACCATAAAGTAAATAAGCGCATTAGTATTGGTGGATCATTTAACTATACAAAGTCGATGAATAATGGTTTGATATCAGGTACCCCTACCGAGGCCAGACCAGAAGCTGTTTTTGCAGCAGCCGGAGCTTCCCGTTTAGCAATGATTCTTCCACCTAACGTAGGAGTGTATAAAAATGATGGTAGCTGGAATTATAATGGTTTCCTTGCCATGGGGCAGGGCAATAACCTTACCCCGCTGAGTTTTCTTCCAAATTTCAGGATGGCGTTGGATTTAAATACCCAGACTTCTGAAACTGACCGGGTAATGGCCAATACCTATATTGGCATTAAGCTGATAAAAGGAATGGAATTTAAATCTGTTTTTGGCATGGACAACCTCCTGGTTGAAAACAAAGAATTCAGAAATGCTATACACAGTGAAGGTGCAAGATTTTTCGGAGCTGCTTCTAATATTATGGGCCGCTTTCAAAGGGTAAACTGGCAAAATTTACTCAACTATAATATTACCCTTAAACAAAACCATAATCTCGGTGTATTATTAGGTACTGAACAGCAAAGTTCAAGCAGGAATAGTTGGGGTGCCGACAGAAGAATCGTCGCTGATTCCCTGTATAGTATATACCAGGGTTCATTCGGTACTATATTTCCTTTTGGCAACGTTGTGGGTGTAAATTATCTTCAATCTTATTTTTCCCGTATCAATTATGATTTTAAAAAGAAATATTATCTATCAGTTAGTGCACGGCGTGATGGATATTCTGCATTTGCTCCGGGTAACAAATTTGGTAATTTTGGCGGTGCATCAATGGGTTGGGTGCTATCCCAGGAAGAATTTTTCAAAAAATCATCAATTTCCAATACACTGAACTTCTTTCAACTACGGGCCAGCTATGGTAAAGTAGGTAATAACCTGGGAATTGCTGATTTCGCATCTCAATCTTTGTATAGTTCAGGGCTGAATGGACCTGACAATGCCATGTTTTTCTCTCAGGCTGGCAACCAGAACCTGAGCTGGGAAACCAGTAAAAAAATAGATATCGGCTTTTCTTATGGTCTTTTTAATAACCGTATCACCGGCGAAGTGGCTTACTATAAAAATAATATTGATGGGCTTATCCTGGGCGACCCGCAATCACCTTCGGCGGGCATACCCGGAAATGCCATATTTAACAATATTGGCAGTATGTTGAATAAGGGTTGGGAATTTACAATGAATGCCAGTGTAATCCAGAACAAAAATTTTACCTGGAATACAAGCCTGAACTTTACTACCCAAATAAATGAGATAACCTCGTTAGCGGCCGGTAATTCAGATATAATATTAATGACAGCTGTAGCTGCACCCCTGAGTATTGCAAGGGTGGGTGAGTCATTAGGCAGTTTCTATGTTGTAAAAAGCGGAGCTGTAAATCCTGAAAACGGAAGACGGATATTTTACTACCGTAATGGTACTGCCGTTCAGTTCAATGCTTCTGCACCCACTACCGCACTTAGGTGGACCTACCTTGATGGCACTGCAGCCCCCAGATCTCCTAACCAAAACCAGGATGGCGTAGTGATGGGGCCAGCCTTACCTAAATGGTTTGGCGGTTTTGATAATACTTTCCGTTATAATGCATTCGACATGAACATTTTACTATTCTTTTCCGGAGGTAATTATATGTTTAATGGAACAAAGGCCACCATACGGAGTCCCACAACCGCCAATAGTGACAAGGAGGTACTGACCCGCTGGCAGAAGCCTGGAGATATTACAAACATTCCACGAGTGGTTTTTGGGGATCTTATTTCTAATGGTAGCACAAGTTTTGTAACTTCTGAAAACGTAGAAAAAGGCGATTTCGTTAAAGTCCGTAATATCAGCTTGGGTTATACAATGCCCGGTTCGGTGGCAGAAAAAATTGGGTTAAGCAAGATAAGAATTTTTATGGCTGCACTAAATGCTTTTGTATTTACGAATTACACAGGGTTCGATCCGGAAATTTCTACCAACCAAAATTCAACCGGCACACCAAGCGTTGAATTGAATTCTGCGCCTATGGCACGGTCATTCAGTTTTGGTATTAATGTTGGCTTTTAATTTCTGAATTTTTAAAATTGAAATTGTCATGAAAAATAAAATAATCATATTTGCAATATTTGCGATAACCTTTGTTGCCTGCAACAAGGAAAAGCTTTCACCAACACCTCCGGTAAATATAAGTGATGCCGATGCATTCGGCAACTCTCAAAGAGTACTCCAGCAGACGCTTGGTATGTATTCCGCTGTTAAATCTTCTAATTTTTATGCCGGCCGTTACCAGGTAAATATAGATATCCGGGGTGAAGAATTCCTGAATACAACTTTGAATGTTCAAGCAGGATTAGCTACATGGGATTTCACAGTATCGCCTTCAAGTGACGAAGTACAACTAACATGGCGTGACGCTTATGCTGCCATTAACCGCAGCAATGTGGTGTTTGCAGGTATAGAAACATCTTCTGCTGTATCAGCCGAATTAAAAAAACAATACCAGGGAGAAGCCCGTTTTTTAAGGGCATTGTGCCATTATGTCCTGGTAACACTTTATGCCCGGCCTTATTGGGATGGTAATGGTGCAAAGGATGGAATTCCCCTTCGTCTGCAGGCAGAAATTTCCGGTGGAAACAATAAGCTGAAAAGGGCAACTGTTGCCGAGGTCTATACACAAATTCTCAACGACCTCGATTTTGCAGAGACAAACCTTCCGTTAACTTATTCTACGCCATATAACAGGACAACAAGAGCACACCGCAATACGGCTATTGCCCTGAAAACAAGGGTTTACCTCAGTATGCGCCAGTACGACAAAGTTATTACGGAAGCAAATAAAATAGTATCTGCAAATGCACCCTTTGTATCTGCAACTGGTGTTGCCCACCTGCTTTCACCAACGATCAGCGCAGTTTTTTCTGCACCTTATACCGCAGCAGAGAGCATTTTTTCATTTGCTTTTACTACACTGGATGCCCCAACTACCGTAGGTATTTTTTACAATCCTCCGCTAAACGGTTCAGGTCACTATCCTCTTAATCCCGCTGGAATTAGTGGAAACACCGGATGGAAAACAACCGATGCACGCAGGGTATTTAACCAGGTACGTACACCCGGACCTGCCACTTGGTTGAGTAATAAATGGCCTAAGAATCCAAGCAATGAGTCTGATTATGCAACATGCATTCGATACGCAGAGATACTTTTGAATTTGGCAGAGGCGACCGTTCGACAAAACAATACAGTAGATACAAGAGCGGTTAACCTGTTAAATGCCATTCGCCAGCGTTCAGACCCTACCACAGTTTTCACAGTAGCCGATTTTGCAACGCCACAGGATTTATTGAACCAGATTGCTATTGAAAGAAGGATTGAATTATTAGGAGAAGGCTTCCGTTCTTTCGACAGGTTGCGGCTTGGACAACCACTTTTGGGGAAAGGTCAGGTTCCCACTATTAATGCATCAGATATACAATATATCTGGCCTATACCACTGAATGAATTGCTTCTTAATTCAGCGGCTACTCAAAACCCCGGTTACTAAATTTTAATTGAAAACCTGTTCGAAAAATATTTTATAATAATGCGAATTCCCGGGATCTGAAATTGAGTAAAAACCGGGGGGAAAAAATCTTCAAATCACTTTAGGGCATCTCTAAAAACGCTTATTTTATTTGACCTCACCTTTTCCTCTCCATATGGAGAGGAAAAGGTGAGTTTTTAGAGATGCCCTTTAAATTAAATTAGTCATGAAAATGAAATTATTAATCCGGGGAATCTCTTTCCTCCTGGTTTTTGGCAGCTACGAAGAAAAAAGTTTTGCTCAAAATGTTCAGGTTATTGATTCTCTTCCATTCGACATCATCATAAATAACAATAAAGCCGGCAGCATAAATCCCAAAACTGCAAATACATTTTTAGGGTTCCGGGCAGCTTATGTAAATACAACAGGAAATCATAGTACCGGCATTGGATCAGGTGCACTTTTTTCTAATACTACCGGAACACATAACACAGCCCTTGGCGTTAGTACCCTGAGATCTAGCACTACAGGCAGCCGGAATACTGCTATTGGCATAGGGGTGATGCGCTACAATAGCACTGGTTATAGAAATACAGGCACCGGAAATGATGCACTCCGGTATAATACTACAGGCTACGAAAATACAGCCGACGGAGCGTTTGCGCTTGACTCTAATACAACAGGATACAATAACACGGCAATAGGCGCTTATGCACTCAGGTACAATACGGCAGGAGTGAATAATACAGCCTTAGGACATAATGCTTTTTCGCAGATGTCTCCTGCTTTTTCCAACTCAACAGCATTGGGAGCTAATACAGTTATTACAGCGAGCAACCAGGTTCGAATAGGCGATGTTAATGTTACCAGTATCATCGGACAGGTAAATTTTTCAGCAGTCTCGGACGAAAGGTTTAAAAAAGAAATTTCTTCAACTCCTTTCACAAATGGTGAAAGCGGCGTTCCGGGTCTTGATTTTATTCTCCGGCTCCGACCTGTAACCTATCATTTGGATATGGATAAAATGGCTGCTTTTTTTCATGTTCCTGATAATATGCGTCAAAAGGAAGCTGAAGAAGTAGGGGGTAAAATATGGCAAACGGGTTTTGTAGGTCAGGAAGTAGAGAAAGCAGCGGCAGAAATTGGATTTGATTTCAGTGGTGTTGATAAACCTAAAGGCAGTAACGATTACTACGGATTAAGATATGCCGAGTTTGTAGTGCCGCTGGTAAAAGCAGTGCAGGAACAACAGCAAATAATTAATCAGCTCAAAACTGAAATAACAAAACTTCAGTCAGATATGAAAAAAATAAAGCAGTCCGGTAAATAAAGTAATGGATAGCTATAAAATTTGTTTTTTACCTAATACCCTGGCCATGTAAATAGAGGCAATGATGACAAGGATACTGATATACCCTACCCATTCGTAATGATGAATTCGTTTGGATGCATCATCTGTTACAATTAAACCTGCAATGAAGGATGCTGTGCCAATAAATAATTGTTGTAAGGAAGAATTAATGCTCATGAAACTTCCCCGATATTTTGATTCTACTACATTACTGATCATGGCTTGAGCTGCCACTGAT
>JAYWCV010000123.1:0-9535 GCA_043780275.1 Chitinophagaceae bacterium | reverse complement strand
GTTTGATGCACTTCCCGGCTTATCACAAAAAGCAGAGCCAAATAAAGCTTCGGCGAATGCAAAAGCTGGTCATGGATGTGGCCATCATTTATTTGGTGTAGGATCGGTAGCTGCAGGGATTGAGATGAAAGAATATTTGAAAAAAAACAATGTTCAGGGAACGGTTAAAGTATATGGTACACCTGCCGAAGAAGGCGGTTCGGGTAAAGTATATATGGTGAGGGAAGGATTGTTTAACGGAACAGATATAGTAATACATTGGCACCCCGACAGCAAAAATGGAGCAAGCCCTTCCACATCATTGGCAAATATCACTACCAAGTTCCGGTTTCATGGAATCTCTGCCCATGCTTCCGGTTTCCCAGAAAAAGGACGATCGGCATTGGACGGCGTTGAGGCCATGGACAATATGACCAACATGATGCGGGAACATATCCCATCAGATACAAGAGTGCATTATGTAATTACCGATGGAGGAAAAGCACCTAACGTGGTACCCGATTATGCAGAAGTGTATTACTATGTACGTCACCCAAAAAGAGATATATTAAAATCTGTTTTCGACCGGGTGGTAAAAGCAGCTAACGGTGCAGCGTTAGGTACCGAAACCAGGATGGAATATGAAATCATTGGAGGCGTTTATGAAGTGCTGCCCAATGTAACCTTATCAAAAATTATGTATGACAACCTGATAAAAGTAGGTGGCGTAAAATATACTGCTGAAGAAATTGCTTTTGGCGAAAAATTGCAGGAATCCTTTATTGGTTCAACTCAACCTCTTATTAATGAAGCAGAGACTATTGAACCTTTTGAAATGGGAACCAGAAGTGGCGGATCGACCGATGTGGGAGATGTAAGCTGGGCCGTTCCTACGGTTGGTATGCGGGCGGCAACATGGATTCCGGGAACACCTGCGCATAGCTGGCAGGCAGTAGCTTGTGGCGGTACCGACATAGGTGCTAAAGGAATGATTGTAGCCGCAAAAACAATGGCTTTCACCGGCATCGACCTGTTTAAAAACAAGGAGATCATTAAAAATGCAAGAGAAGAATGGCTGAAAGAAAGAGGTGGAGCCAACTATAAATACGAAGCACTTTTAGGCGATAGAAAACCGGCACTGGATTATCGGAATTAGGGGGTAAGTTAATGTTGAATTATGAATGCTGAAATATTGACTATTCAGCATTGACGAAATAAATCGTCACTTTCCACTTTTCAGCAACGTCTCTCCAAGGGACTGTGTGTTTGCAAAGGACGTTGCGTTAGATTATTGAACCGGCTTGAAAGCAAATCACAACGGGGATGCTTTGCCCCCCATAGCAATGGTAAGTTGTTATCAATAATACAAAGAACAAAAGTTGAAAGCCCGTCCGACAGCGTCATTCTGGCGGGCCCGACCGAACGGAGTTTATCCGGGTGTGCAGCAACATGGATACCAGGAATCCTTTCGCATAGCTGGCAGGCAGTAGCTTGTGGCGGTACCGACATAGGTGCTAATGGAATGATTGTAGCCGTAAAATCAATGGCATTCACCGGCATCAATCTGTTCAAAAACACCGAGATCATTAAAAAAGCAAGAGAAGAATGGCTGAAAGAAAAAGGCGGAACCCACTATAAATATGAAGCACTTTTGGGTGATAGTAAACCAGCAATGATTTACAGGAACTAGTTTACCTGAAATGCGACAAAATAATAATTATTGGCTGCAGCTATTAACTTTAAGTCGATATAATGTGATTGAGTAAAATCCAGGTATGCTTTAAATTCATGTGTAGGAACAACAAATTCATCAAAGAAAATGATGTCCCCTTTTTTCAAAAAAGGAGAAAGTGTTGTTAATGTATATAAGGTTGCCGAATACAGATCGGCATCCAGCATGATGATATTTTTTCTGACATTATCAAAATTTTGAATAAAGCCGGGAAGCGTTTGTTGAAATAAACCCTGATAAAAAGCTGCCCGATCATCATGAACAACGGGTACCTGGTTATCATTGCTAAATGATCCTTTTTTATAAGGCCCCCAATCTTCAGGCAATCCGTTAAATGTATCAAACCCATAGAAACGACTTTCCGGATTCTTGTTTCTTTCCAGCCACCATCTAAAAGAATGTCCGGATGCAACACCGAATTCTAAATAATTAACCGAAACATTTAATTGATAATTTTCAATAACCCATTCATACATGGGATACCGCTTGGTATAATCCCATTTTGAAACAAAATCATTAAACGCAATTTTCCGGTTGGCATAAGCCCAGGCAGAAAATTTTGTGAGATACAAAAGATTGGAAATAGCCCCGGTAAAAAAACCGAAAAACCGGTGCAACTGCAGATAAATAAATGCAGACTTAATGAATCGGATCAAATATAATTTCATGTGCAATAATAATTCTAAAAAAATAAATATTCAGATTCGATTCATCAAAGTAAAGTATACAACCTTCAAAAAGAATACGTTGGTTTGAAGACAGTAAAAAATGCCAAATTTTTATTTTACTACATATTAAAACAAAGTCTTAAAAAACCAGCATCTCCATCCCTTATGTAAAAAATACAATGCTGAAGCTTTTTAGCCCCAGCATTGCAATTAAAAAAAAAGATCCAACAATATTAATTTTTATCAATTGCCCAAGAGATTCTTTTCTCCGGTCTTTTATCATAGTTCACAATCAATTTCTTTTTTTGTAACAGTAAATTCCGTTTTCCCAGACAATACAATATCGGTCAAGCCAATAAAATAAGGGAATTCGATAGCCATGCTACTCATGCAGTTTTTACCAGGTAGTTTATGTTCTGCCCCAATCTGAAACCCTTTATCTGTGTTGCTTTTTATACCGGTTATCTCAATACTGTGACCACCTTTGTTGACAGATCCTAAAAAAAGAACAACGACTGAATTTTTTGTAAAATCGACATTCAATTTTTCAGGAGGCATATCCATCGTAAATGCTTTAAGCCAGATTTCATCCAGTTGTTCCTGACTTGTAATGACTGCATTCAACGCTGCTTCCATACTGCATTGATTGCCAGACTTGAGTTTGCTCCATTTCACTGTAGATTCCGCATTGTTTGGCACTGCACTTCCTTTTGAAGAATTACTGCATGCAGAAATAAAAAAAAATCCGGCAATTAATAAGTGTGTAGGTTTCATAACGAGTTGTTTTATATTTCTTATAACAAGATGATTGGAAATAGGATATTCCATAACCTATTTCCAATCATGAAAAAAAAATCAATATCAACGTCTTGCCAAAGGTACTGCAGCACCACAGAAGGAAATACTACCACCACTAGCTGGTGCACCACCACGGGCATGAATGATTCCTGCAACTACCGGTGTAGCCATAGAAGTTCCTGACTTTGTACCATATCCACCACCTGGAATTGTTGAATAAACACCACTTCCGACTGCCACCCAATCCAAGCCATACCCACCATTAGAATAACCTGCTTTTGTCAAATCACAATTCAAGGCTCCAACAGAATAAACTCTTGTTCCATTGATACAACCCGGCAAATTTTTTGAATTTCCACCGCAATCATAATCATTACCAGCTGCCATTACTACATGTGTACCTGCTAAACCCAGATTTCTGATAGCATCCCTTAATGCAGGATAATTGTTTTCGCAACTTGAAACAGGATAACCTCCTATGCTCATGCTTACTACATCACCGGCTATATCATACATGGAAACATGGTTAATACCGGCAAGAATTCCGCTGAAAGATCCGGAACCGGCATTACTAAGTACTTTAACCGGAACTACTTTTGCACCTGCAGATACACCAACCACTCCGATTGTATTGTTTTTGGCCGCAGCAATACCAGCACAATGTGTACCATGGCTATTGCCATCCTGAACTGTTTGACCAGAAATAAATGATTTGGCATAAGTGGCGTTGGTTTGAACATTCAGGTCTGGATGAGTAAGATCAATACCAGTATCCAAAATCCAAATCCAGGTACCTTTTAAAGAACCATCGGCAAAACCTCCAGCACGGGTTATTGCACAAGAAGTGTATTGTGCAAACGTTGCCGATGTATTTTTTACATACGTATTATCAACCGGATTCCAGTTTGGACCGGAACGTACCAAATCATTATTCGATTCGTTATTATTGGGATTAAAGTTGAAACCTAGATCAGAAGGGTTTTCTTCACTTTTAATAGGTTCGAGTTCAACTGAATAATCCTGTGCTACATATTCTACATCCGGATCTGATTCCAATGCCTTTTTTTCTGCTCCGCTCAATTTTGCTGAGAAAGCGACGAGTACATCAGCAACTTCACTGATAACGGATGATTCCTTAATACCTTTTCCATTCTGTACTGATTTTAATTTTGCAACATTCTTGTCTCGTGCTGCCTTATTGGATGCTGCTTTTTGTTCCCTGTTATCATTTTTTTTCTGGTCTTTAACGACAGGTTTAGCTGAAGATTCCTTCAGTACCACTATGTACTGACCTTCAATTGGTTTAGGTTCTCTTTGTGCACTTACATTTAATATTAAAAATGTAAAAAGTGCAGAGATGATTAGTCTAAGTTTCATTGTTTTTTGATTTTAAAAATGAATAAAATATTTAGTATTGAATTTTTATTCAATACAGAATTCAGGATATAAATTAAAGTAGGCGTAAGATTAGGTGGTACGGAAATTTGGATAGGGAGGAGATACAAAACATGAATTCAAGTACTTTAATCTATTTTGAATTCAGATTTCTAATATCATTCAATCAATGATAGATTTTGAATATCAATTCAGTTATTTAGAATCAAAAAAAAGTATTCAAATCTTAAACAAGGGTAGATTATTCTTCAAAACTAAAATATCTCAACATTAGCATAAGTTGAAAAACTCGGGCGGAAGCATATAATTATAATTATATATTAAAATTACATTTATTTAACACATATACAAATATTTGTTAAAATAATTTTTAAAATTTATGAAACTACTTCACAAAAAAAGTATTTGAAAGTGACAATATTAATAGACAACAAATTCTTGTTTTTCTAAACTCCTTAATAACCCTATCTTTAAAAACTTAAAACAAAAACCATATGATAAAAAAATTATTACTAATCGGAGCTGTAACTGTTTTTTCATTTAACAATTCTGATGCACAGACACTTAAAACACCAGCACCTTCACCAACAACAACGGTTGTACAAGATTTCGGGCTTTCAAATATCGAATTGTCTTATTCTCGTCCGGCTATGAAAGGACGCAAGATTTTTGGAGACCTGGTTCCATTTGGACAAGTATGGCGTACCGGTGCGAATACAGCAACGACCCTGACTTTTGGAGATGAAGTTACCATCGCTGGCACAAAAATTAAAGCCGGAAAGTATGGTGTATTAACTATTCCGGATGCCAAGGAATGGACCCTCATCATTACCAAACAAACCGATGTAACCAGTCCGGCTGCTTACAAACAGGATCAGGATGTTGTACGTGTAAAAATTGCACCTGTTGAATTGCCTTTCAACATTGAATCATTCACTATGGGTTTTGGAAACATCAGTGCCAATAGCTGTGTTTTACAAATCATGTGGGGCAACCAATATGTTCAGACTGAAATCAGTACGGATGTAGAATCGAAAGTGATGGCACAGATTAAAAGCGTTATGGAAAAAGATACCAAACCCTATTACAACGCAGCCATGTATTATGTAGACAATGGTAAAGACTTGAATCAGGCATTGTCTTGGTTTGACAAAGCGGTTGAATTCAATCCTACTGCATTTTGGATACAATACAACAGAGCAAGCTGCTTGGCCAAATTGGGCAAAAAAGCAGAAGCCATTGCAGGTGCTAATAAATCTTTGGAGCTAGCTAAAAAAGCAGCGAATGGCGACTATGTAACATTGAATGAAAAATTATTGGCTACGCTGAAATAATTTTTTTTGAATAATTATGTAAATCCCGGCAAGTATTTGTCGGGGTTTATTTTTTTGCCAGCATTGGATTTAGTAATAAACTAAAACCAACAACCCCTAAAGCTCCAATTGGATTTAACCATAGAAACCCAATTTTAAAAAGTTCCATCTTGGTCAGTATAAATACCGTTAGTACCACTGCTTCTGCCAGTAAAGCGGCTATGAAAACGGTGTTTCCATTGGTAATTTTTTTGATAAAGAATGCTACCAGAAATACGCCGAGAATGACACCATAGAAAAGTGAACCCAATATATTAACCGCTTCAATCAAACTGTTGCCCACATTATAGGCAAACATGGATACGATAATACAGAATATACCCCATGCCAATGTGTACCATTTCGAAAGCAGGTATTCTTTTTCAGGTCCTTCTTCTTCTTTTCTGTACTTACGATGAAAGTCTATCATAGTAACCGATGCCAGCGAATTCAACGCAGCAGCAATACTACCCCAGGATGCCAGAAAGATAATAGCAATCAGCAATCCCACTAATCCTGCCGGAAGATAATCGACCACAAAACGAAGAAAAATATAATTGGCATCATTGCCATCACCCCCAACCTCTTTCGAGTTCAACCAGACTTTTACTTTATTTCGCAAACTGTCTGTTTGATGTTGCAAACCCTGTAAAGCAGTTGCATTCAAATCTTTTTGTTCTTCAGTTCCATCATTCAATGAATTAGAAAATTGAATGACCGCATCCTGTTTTTTAAAACTCAATGCATCATACTGTCCCTGAATAATTTTTAGAGAATCTTTATAAACCGAATTTTCGAGTTTTACCAGTTGCTGATCGTTGAAAAAAATGGGTGCTTTGTTAAACATATAAAATGTAAAAACCAAACCTCCTACCAGCAATATCAGAAACTGCATGGGCACTTTTACCAGTCCGTTCATTAATAAACCCACCCTACTTTGGCTTAATGATTTAGCCGTAAGATATCTTCCCACCTGCGATTGATCGGTACCGAAATAAGAAAGAGCCAGAAAAAATCCACCAATGACTCCACTTAATATATTGTACTGATCGCTCCAGTTAAATTTGCCATCTTTAATTCCGGTTGTAATCACATTCAGCTTTCCCATTTTTCCACTTACATGCAAAGCATCCGCAAAACTGACGGTAGATGGAAGCATATTCACCATCAGGTATGCAGCCAGAAACATCCCTATAAAAATTACGATCAGTTGCAACTGCTGTGTATATGCGACTGCTTTTGCACCACCACTTACGGTATAAATGATCAGCAAGCCCCCCATGAATAAATTGGTCAAATAAATATTCCATCCCAGTAAAGAAGAAAGGATTATGGATGGAGCAAAAACACTGATTCCGGTTGAAAGACCCCGTTGCATCAAAAATAAAAACGAGGTTAATGATCTTGTTTTATGATCAAATCGTTGTTCGAGATATTCATATGCTGTATAAACTTTTAAGATATGAAAGATGGGAACAAATGCAATACATATAACCACCATGGCTATGGGTAATCCAAAATAATATTGCACAAAACGCATACCGTCTGTATAGGCTTGTCCGGGTGCAGAAATAAAGGTAATAGCACTTGCCTGTGTGCCCATGATGCTTAGCAAAACTAAACCCCAGGGCATACTTCGGTTAGACAAAAAATAACCATCCAGATTGCGTGTGGTGCGGCTTCGGTAAACACCATAGATGATAATAAGAGATAGCGTAAGTATCAGTACTACCCAATCCAGTTGTGTCATGCAAAATTTTTAGTAAATAATGAAAACAGTAATATCAATAAAGCAAGGAAACCCAGCACAAAAAAATACCACTGTTTCCAGGACTTGAATAAAGGGATTTTTTCGCTATCTTTTTTGCTCATTTATTTTTATTAATTAAATTGGAAGACAATAATCCGATAATCAACCCAAGCATCAAACCTATGTGCATTTTTTTGATCAAAAATCCTAATGCAACGCCTAAGCCAATGGCGAATATCCAGGCCAGTTTCCGTCTGGTTTCACTTGGGTTTTGTTGTGTGTTCATTAAAATGTTTTTTTCAAATTCAAAGCAATAATATTTGCCAGTAACCGATATGCTCCCGGAACCCCGGCAGGCAGTTCACGGAAAAACACCAAGCCGGTATATACAAAAGTTCCTTTGCCATATTCAGTAACTATCAAACTACCTTCATCTTCTTTTTCACCCGGATCTTTCATAGATAAAATGGTTTCGTATTTCACATCCCGGTTGTTACCTGCATGATAAATACTCCGCTCCTGCTTCCACCCTTTGAAATCTTCCTGGGTGATCTTGTTTGGATAATTCAGCACCCTATGCTCCGGTTTTACAAAATTAACCAGTGCATTTTCATCCGTGATCCGGTTGCGGCTGATATCAAATTTATAAGGTCCTATTTTAGAATTCAGGGTACTTATAAAATTATTGGTATTGTATTGCACTATCAAATTACCGCCTTCTTTTACATAATTCATCAACCGGTCGTAATGGTTTCCCATCCAATCATTGGTATTGTATGCCCTGACACCCGTGATGATGGCATCAAACTGCTGCAGGTTATTTCTGCCCAGCTCCTTGTCGCCCAGCAAAACCACTTCGTATCCCATTTGCTCCAAAGCTTCCGGCACTTTATCACCGGCACCAATAATGTAACCGATCTTTTTTCCTACCGTTTTCAAATCAAGTTTTTTATTTGCAACAAGTGCCTGTTCAAAATAATGCTGATATGGAATATGATCATATTTTATTTCGTGTAAAAATTGATTGAACAACTTCGCTGAACCCGTTGTACTTACACGAAAATCATACTCGTTATCTGATTGGGCTTTTATAGTAAAATCAACCGATTGTGTTTTATCCTTTTCAGTCATGGTAAATGCGGAAGGAGAAAATGAACTTTTTATGGCTTCCTTTTTTAATAACCCAATATCCTTTATGGAAACACTGATGTTCTTCTTTTTTGCGGTTATATTCAATACACCTTTGAATGAATTGCTATCTCTGGATATTTTTACCAACTCATCTGGAGAAACTAAAACCGGAGGCAAAACAACTAATGGCTGGTAAAGCTCTCCCCGTACCGGGTCGGTGAATTTATAAGCAACCGGTTTCTTAAAAATAATATCTTGTCCTTCGATGTTTAGTGTGAAATATGCAAAATAAGATGGGTCCATATCAGGTTGACCAATCTTTTGCTGATCGGCAACATTAAAATAACCTTCTTCCATTTTATCGGCTAACCAATACGGTTGTGTTACCGGTTTGCTGTCAGGAACAAAAAATGTTTTTGAAAAATTAGTATTCTTATTTTTATCTAAACTTAAATTAAACGTAGAATCAAAATCATCGACCTTTATTTTTTTCAATACAGCCAAAGATCCCATCCTGCTATTGATTGAAAAATTGATTCGAATGGAATCTGTTTGAACGGCAAACCGGTTGTTAGTAACGGCATCCATCCATAACCCGCTGCACATTTCAATCAGATTTTTTACTTCTTCCAGTTTTTTATTTTTCCAATGCATATCATTTAATGTATTGATTGCGGCATGTAACCGAACCAGGTTTTTAACTGATTTTTCGGGATGAACAAAATCAAAA
>JAYWCV010000122.1:0-2804 GCA_043780275.1 Chitinophagaceae bacterium | reverse complement strand
CACCAACTGGAGCGGATTCCTAAAACCGGTGACCGGCTGGAGTGGAGAGGATTCAAACTCGAAATCATCGATATGGATGCACACCGTATCGATAAAGTATTGTTGGAAATAAGTACCGAGCTCCGCGAAGAAATGGATGATTAGAGATTAGCTTTTTGATAAAAGTCAAAGTGAGTTTACAAATTGATATAGCTGTTATCAAATTTTGGAAATCAAGCACTGTAATTTACTTTTACGGAAATGAATCTTTGGAAGAATCAATTATTCTAATAATAAGTAAAAGTTTTTATGAAAACTCTGCCATCACTATAACTTCCTTTAATAGTTTCTACCCGATCCTTTGCATCAAATGTATATGAATAATCAATTGAGCCAACCAAACTTCCATTTGATATTAAAGTGTGCTTTTAAATTAATCTTCTCTTCAAGTCTTCGCCCGGGTTTATTGGTCTGATTAATGGCCAGACATAAATTAAATTAGAATAATATTCATAAGTATGAATGTTTTTATCAGTATCAACCGTTTTTATAAGATTATTGTTGGAGTCGTAAGTATAATCAGTTGTCATGTCCAGGTTTGATCCTGTTAGCTTGGAATAAATATACTCTTTCACTTTTACAAGTTGATTGGAGCTGTTATACAAATACTTTTCTGTGGTGGTATCCTGCGTATCGTTAAATTGAAAAGTACTGTCAATATATGAGCTGTTGTTTAAAAAAAAATCTACATGAATAGATAATACCCCGGAATTATACAAATCCAATGTATACTTGCTGGATGAAGGATAACTATATAAAAATTTATCCCCGGAATTAGATGTAGAGACCATGCTATTGAATCTGTCTTTAGAATCGTAGCCTATATTAAAAGTGAGACTGTAATTTTCCGAAGATGATGTTAGCTTTTCATTATATGACTTAATTTTTGCTTTGCTGTTACTACCACCAGAGGTACTTTGTTCAACTGAGACTTCTTTTTGGCATGAACTAATAAATATTATTGAGATGGAGATTGTAAAAATAAATTGCTTCATTTTCATTTTATAGATTTTAAAGACTAAAGTAAATTTTCATAAAGACCATTAGTCAATATGACTTTCTATTTTAAAAACTCATACATCCTCCCTCATACAGTAAGTAAAATAATTTTTATTAAAATTGCAAGAACAAATGTCGAGGTCCATAAGGCTGTTCGAAATCTATCCCATTTATAATCGTCATTATAGAATAATGCTACTATCGGACCTAAAACGCTCAGAAAAAGACCTAAAGCAAATCCACCCCAATGCCATGACCAATTTCCAAAAAAACCTCCTTTCTTAAACTCCTGTATTTTAACATTACCATCCTTACTCACTGTTTTTTTCAACATTTTTTTACCATCAGCCAACAGAACTCTTTCTTTAAAACTCATTTTCTCCCCGGTCAGTTGCCTGTACGATTTTGGCGTCAGTCTATAGTATTCTTCAAGACTGATAAACTGGTTGGTACCAACGAGTGGTATCATCATTTTATTTACTTTCGGGTCGTTGGATGGAAAAATCTTAGATGCACCAAATGCTCCAAATGCAACGTATATACAAAGACTAAAAAAGATAATTAAAGCAGTTCTTTTCATTGTTGTGGTTTTAGAACTATGAATATAGAAAAAAAAATGAATATTAAAAACTCATGGTCATTGCAGAACCGGGCAGTTCTATTTTTGTACTTTGTCTTTTGCCATTTACAGTCACATGAAAAATATTGGACTGGTCATCAAATTCGTCATAAAGTATGGTACTGAAAATATCCAGCTTCTTGATGGAACTAATTTTTGTAATTTGATAATAACAAAAGACGGATTCCTTCTCCACTTCGAATCCAATGAATTCCCGGTCAACTTCCTTACCGTCAATTTTTATATTTAAATTTTTATTGAAATATGCTTTTATCAGCAAATTCATCTTCTCATGCAAAACAGCCGATTGAAGATCCACTTTGGTTTTACCAAATTCAAAAAGTCCTTTTTCAAAGTCATCTACAAATAGTTTGCAGCTTATTTCCAGGGTCTGTTCTTTCGCATTATGATTGATTTCTGTAACACTGACATGGAATGGATGAAACAAACTTAAAATCGAAATGCTTAGCCACTTAAATAACACAACTGCCATTGAACCATTTTTTTAATTAAATACAAAAGTCTGTTTTATTTTCAATGTCTGTACATTCCGAATCATTAAAATCGGTTTATCAGAAAACTATACCGGTTTTATGAATGATATATTATTTTATTTCAATATTGGCTGGGATCATATCATCAGCTGGGATGCCCTCGACCATTTATTGTTCTTGCTTGCACTGATTGCCATTTATGAATTCAACAATTGGAAGCAGGTATTGATTCTGGTTACTGCATTCACCATCGGGCATTCGCTGACTTTGGCTTTAACGGTGTTGGATGTTTTTCGGTTTCCGGGTAAATGGGTTGAGTTTTTAATACCCTGTACAATTGTAATCACTGCTGGATTGAATTTTATTTACTATAAAAAATCCAACAAAATTTACAATGTAAATTATCTGATTGCCTTTTTGTTCGGGTTGATACATGGAATGGGATTTGCCAATACCATCCGTTTTATGCTCGCATCCGATCAGCAGATTGGAACCGGCTTATTCGGTTTTAATATTGGTTTGGAAGCCGGACAGATAGTTGTTGTATTATTCATTTTATTAATGGAATATTTTTTTGTTCGACAATTAAAACTGAATAAAAGAATTTGGGTATACTTATTATCAGCAGGTACATTTGCCCTTGCCCTGAAAAT
>JAYWCV010000121.1:0-17089 GCA_043780275.1 Chitinophagaceae bacterium | reverse complement strand
TATAAAATATTTTTAAAAAATTTACAATGTGAATAGTCAAACGTAGAGACCATTTTTTCCACAATATTTATTTTGCAACACCCAACGCTGAAAACAGGGGAAAGTTTGACAAACTAAGATTTTATAAAAATAAATTGACTAATAAGAAGAGGCTGTCTCCTGCTTTTGGAGACAGCCTCTTTTTCATTCATAGGTATTTTGTTTATTATTCAGCTATATCCAATCAAATTAATATACAAACTCAGCAATCAATAGTTTTACAAAAATATACTGATACAATATCATTTTTTGATACTGGAAAACACCAAATCTTCCAAAAAAGAAACAATCTTCGACTCATCCTTATCTTTTCCAAAATCGGTAAGTGAAGGAAGGTTATTCATAAAAAAATTCTGGAAATGTGCTATTTCAACAATGGTACTTGATAATGATTTAGGGTATTTATATTCAGGATTATATTCATGAATGATATTCCCGATTTTGGCACAGAGATCTTTATAAGGCTTAAACAGATGGTCTTTATTGTCTGCCGTGACATGCTTGGTTAAAAAAGCTTTTGAACCTTCGGCAATGATAATCTGGTGCAGGATGTTTTCATTTACATGACTGGTACTAATATCATCTTCTACGGTGGTAGCTAATAATATAATTACTTTTTTAAGCTTTAAAACCGGGTCAGTAATATTTAAGGTGTAAACGGTAATCCTGTATTCAAGCCAGCTCCAGTACCAGGCAGTAATATACATCAGCAACTTATGCTTATTTTCAAAGTAGCGGTACACACTGGCTTCTGTTGTGCCAATATCTTCAGCCAGTTTTTTAAAAGTAAAAGATTCAAACCCGTTTAAATGAATTACATGTATGCTGTGTTGAATGATTTTTTTTCCTAACCCGGTTTGCTCCGGATTCCGGATAAATAATTTTTCATTCATTTTTATTTGTAACTGTAGTTCCATCTTATTTATATGTATTTAACGGGGCTGAATTTATATACAATCCCCTGCCTGTTAATAAACTAAGTAAAAATAGTTTAAAAGTTTTACAATTATATTAGGTAGTAATACTATCATTTAAAATAATGTTCCTATATTTACCCTACAAACCAAGAAAACAACGAATTATGGAGTTTAAAAACATGTTTAAAGAAATTAAAAGCGACCTACCGGCGAGTATTGTCGTTTTTTTTGTGGCCGTTCCTTTATGCCTGGGTATAGCTTTGGCATCGGGGGCACCACTGTTTGCCGGTATTATAGCTGGAATAGTTGGTGGTATTGTAGTGGGTTTTGCCAGCGGTTCTCCCCTGGGGGTTAGTGGCCCAGCCGCCGGGTTAGCTGTTATTGTGTTAACCTCTATCGCTACACTTGGATCCTGGCCTGTTTTTTTATTAGCTGTCGTACTGGCCGGTATTATTCAGCTAATCCTTGGTTATGCAAAAGCCGGTTTTATCGCTTACTTCTTTCCTTCTTCAGTTATTAAAGGAATGCTTACCGGTATTGGTCTGCTAATTATTTTAAAACAAATACCGCATGCATTAGGTTGGGATAAAGTTGCAGAAGGAGATGATGCTTTTATTCAGGCAGACGGAGGAACTACTATTTCAACCATTGCAACAGCTTTTGATTTTATTACGCCGGGAGCATTACTTATAGCTGCCATTTCTATGGCCATTTTAATATTATGGGAAAATGTATTAACAAAAAAGCATAAAATTTTCGGGATGATAAACGGACCACTTGTAGTGGTGGTGCTTGGTATTGCAATGAATTATTTTTATCAAAACGGAATATTGAATTTTAGTTTGGCTGCCGACCAGGTAGTAAGAATTCCTGTTCCTGAAAACATTGCAGGCTTTTTTAGCCAGTTTACTTTTCCCGATTTTACGGCAATAACAAGATTTAAAGTATGGGAAGTTGCAATTGTTTTAGCTATTGTGGCCAGCTTGGAAACATTACTTTGTGTAGAAGCTACCGACAAAATGGACCCACATAAAAGAATTACTCCCACTAACAGGGAATTAAAGGCTCAGGGCCTGGGTAATATTGTTTCGGGTTTAATTGGTGGGTTACCTCTAACACAGGTTATTGTACGCAGTACCGCAAACATTTCATTTGGAGGTAAAACAAAATTGTCAACGATTATGCATGGCTGTTTCCTTTTAATAAGTGCCCTTACCATTGCCAGTGTATTGAACATGATTCCTCTTGCCAGTTTGGCTGCTATCTTATTTATTGTAGGGTATAAATTAGCAAAACCTGCGCTATTTAAACAAATGTATCAACTGGGTTGGGAGCAGTTTGTACCTTTTACAGCTACTGTAGTGGGTATATTGGCAACCGATTTATTAAAAGGAATTATCATCGGAATTATTTTTGGTATTTTCTACACCTTGCGCCATAGTTACCGCAATTCTCACTATATGAAAGAGATTATAACAACTGAAGAAGGGCAAGAGGTACACCAGCTTGTTTTGGCAGAAGAAGTTTCGTTTTTTAATAAAGCCAACGTGATAAAAGAACTGGATGAAATTCCGGCAAATTCAAAAGTGATTATTGATTTTTCCAAATCAAAATCAGTAGCCTATGATGTACTTGAATTAATAAGGAATTATGAAATTAATGCGAAAACTAAGAATATCACTGTTGAAAAAATAAAATATATCGAACCAGCTTATTTATAATCAATTTAACTATTTAAAAAGAAACAAAATGAAAACATTAACAAAAGAAATGCAGGCAGCCATTACGCCTTCTATAGCATTGGGTATATTAAAAGATGGCAACAAGAGGTTTGTAAATAACCTGAAAGTAAACCGCAACCTATTGCAACAGGCCAATGAAACATCAGACGGGCAACACCCCTTTGCCGTTATTTTAAGTTGTATTGATTCCCGTACTTCAGCTGAATTAATTTTTGACCAGGGGTTAGGAGATGTTTTCAGTGTGCGTATTGCCGGAAATATTATTAATGAAGATATTTTAGGAAGTATGGAGTTTGCTTGCAAAGTTGCCGGGTCAAAAATAATTGTAGTGTTGGGCCATACAAAATGCGGCGCAGTAAAAGGTGCATGCGACCATGTGGAAATGGGTAACCTTACTGCTTTGCTTTCGAAAATTCAACCTGCGGTTTATGATGAAAAAACGGTAACAGATAATCGCAACTCCGGCAACAGCGATTTTGTAGAGAAAGTGGCAAGTATAAATGTAAAAAGAACCGTTCAGGCCATCATGGAAAGAAGCCCCATTTTAAAAGAAATGATAGAAAAAGCTGAATTAGGTATTGTAGGTGGCACACATGATATCACAACCGGAGCAGTAGAATTTTATTCAGATACATTGGTTTTAAATTAAGCAATTGTAAACTAATAGTCATTTGCATAAATCAAACCATGTGTAATGCAGTGTACATGCAATGTATAAAAATAAAAAACGTATAAAAATGAAAAAAGAAAAAAACCGCGACATTGAAAAAGAATATCCTCGCCAACAGTTTATTGCAAAACTCAGGCGATTGGCTGATGCGCTGGAATCAAACAAAGCTTTCATCATACAGGTAAAGAATGAACGTTTGCATATTCCCTCAGATGCCATCGTTAATATTGAGCATGAAAGAAACGGCAAAGTAGAAGAACTTGAATTTCAACTTAAATGGGAAAGAAAATAATATTCTAGACAATTAATAATAAAAACTATGAAATGTCCTTCATGCAACACAGCACTTACCATGAGTGAACGTAGCGGAATTGAAATTGACTATTGCCCGCAATGCAGGGGTGTTTGGTTAGATAGAGGTGAATTAGACAAGATTATTGAACGGTCTGCTTCCGAATCTATGCCGCAACAAAAAAATCGTGATGACAACAACATGGATGACCGTTATGAAGGGAAAGAAAAATACTATAATAAAGATAACCAGTTTGAAAAGGATAAATATTACAATCAAAAAAAACGAAAATCGTTTTTAGGCGATATTTTTGACTTTTGACCAGGTTTCATTTCACTCTGTTGAATCTAAAAATTAGATTATGAATATCAATATCCAAACTCCCGGCTTTACACCCAAACAGGACCTGATAAATTTTGTACATGTAGAAATGGAAAAGCTTTCCCGTATGTGTGGAAAAATGATTGGAAGCGAGGTTTATCTCAAGCTTGATAGTGCAGCTAAAAAAGAAAATAAAATGTGTACTATAAGGTTGTCTATCCCGGGTAATGACCTGCTGGCAAGCAGTCAATACAATAAGTTTGAACAAGCCATAGCTCAAACTGTGGAAGCGTTGAAACGACAAATAAAAAAACATAATTCAAAACTAACAAGCAGGCGAGATAAAATTATCAAAATAAATAAAGCTTAATACACAATACTCTACAAAGTTCTTAGCAGGTAGAGATAAAAATCTGCCTGCATTTTATTTATTTTTTAAACATGCTTCAGGTATATTCAAATGATTATAATAAAACTGCTTGTTTTCAATAAAGAAGAAGCCGATGCTGTTTCAAATAGTGTTCTGAAAAACAAATTTGCCTTAAATGTTTTTGGAAGCGACTTTGATTCATGCCATTTAAGTTCCGCACAAACTGCTATACATAGCAAAGTTTATGTTATTCAGTTTGTAACAAAAAGCATGTTGTTTAGTAAAATTGAAGAAAGCTTAAAGAACGAATTTCCTCAAACTGATTTTTACATCGTTGCTACACCTATTGTGCATATAGCCATTAATCTTCACGATAAGATTAAAAAAAGGGTTATCGGATTCAGTTTGATTGATATAGAAACAGAAGATTAAAGAACCAAACGATGGATTATCAAATTTTTATTTCCCTTTTTACACTGATACTTTTAGAAGTAATTTTAGGAATAGACAATGTAATTTTCATTTCCATTTTAGCTAATAAATTGCCCGGACATCAGCAAAAAAAGGCAAGGTTATATGGTTTGATAATGGCAATGGTATTGAGGCTGGGGTTACTGGCAATAGTAACATTAATCATGAAATTAGACAAAGATCTGTTTACTGTTTTTAATGAGGGTATATCAGCCAAAGATTTGATATTGATATTGGGGGGATTGTTTTTGTTGTACAAAAGTTCCGCTGAAATTTATCATAAGATGGAAGGTGAACAAGGCAACCAAACAAGAAATATTAAAGCTGTCACATTTGCACAGGTAATTTTGCAGATTTTGATCATGGACCTTGTTTTTTCAATTGATTCTATTATTACAGCCATAGGTATGGTAAAAGAAGTATGGATTATGTACGTGGCCATTATTGTCACCGTTGTGATAATGTTGGTAGCCGCAGAGCCAATCAGTAATTTTGTAAATAAACATCCTTCTTTTAAAATGCTGGCACTTTCGTTTTTATTGCTAATAGGATTTGCTTTGGTAAGTGAAGGATGTGGTATTGAAATTCCTAAAGGTTATATATATTTCTCTATGGCTTTTTCAATGCTGGTAAGCGTTTTTCAAATGCGGATGAACAAAAATAATGAACCGGTATTAACACATGAACATTATAAAGTGGGAGAAGATAAATTACCCAAAAATGTATGGTAATATTTAAAAAAGTGATCCGTAAAGAGTGGATCACTTTTTTGTGCGGCAGAGGAGATTCGAACTCCCACGGTCTTGTGAACCGCTACCACCTCAAGGTAGTGCGTCTACCAGTTTCGCCACCGCCGCTTCGAGGATTGCAAATTTAACTGATAAGGGTTTAAAATAACAGATAAATTTCAAGCAGACTTCTAAAAAATTATTTTTTCAACATAATCCGGAAAGTGGTTCCTTTCCCGATTTCAGAATACTTTACAAATAACTGGCCCTTGTGGTATTGATCAATAATTCGTTTTGACAAGGCTAGACCCAGACCCCATCCCCTTTTTTTTGTAGTAAAACCGGGATCGAATATGTTTTTAATGTGTTGACTGCTTATCCCTTTTCCAGTGTCGGATATGTCTATAAAAATATCTTTGTCATTGTTTGTAATATCGATATTGATATGGCCTTTACCATACATTGCGTCTAATGCATTTTTAAGCAAATTTTCAATAACCCAATCAAAAAGTGGTCCTGATATTTTGCAAAGAATCTCTTTGTGCTCTGTACTATTAAAATTGATCCGGATATTACCTGCTGCTCTTTTTTGCATATACTCCACCATATTTTCTATTTGCGATATGATGTCTTTTTCTTCGAGCTGAGGTTTGCTGCCTATTTTTCCGAAACGATCTGAAACCAACCTGAGTTTGTTGATGTCTTTTTCAAGTTCCGGAACAATCTGGTTATTAAATCCGTTTTCCTTAATCATCTCCAACCAACCTTCCAACGATGAAACAGGTGTTCCTAACTGATGTGCCGTTTCTTTTGCCATGCCCGCCCAGAGCTGGTTTTGAGTAGATCGATAATTTGCACGAAGTGTGGTAATAGTGATGATGATAAATAATCCTACGATGAATAATTGAACAAAGGGATAATATTTTATCTCTTTCAATAAAGTTGAATTGCCATAATAATAAAGATTTTGTTTAGTTGAGTCTGCCGGATTATTCCAGGTAATTGGCGGGTTCTGTGATTTAAATTCAATTAATTTATTTTTTAGATAAGATTCTTTTCTAGCAATTTTCTCCGGATCAATATTCACATATTGAATGATATTATCTTTTTCATCGGTTTCAATAATTGGGATGGAACTGTTTTCGGTTATAAGCATGGAAGCCAGTTTGGTATCCGCATCAATAGGAGAAGTAATTAAAAATTTACCTGCTTCAATCCAGGCTTCTACTTTTTGCCGTTCTTCTGTTGCAAGCTTCTTCGACAAATAAGTAGAATAGAAGATTGTACCACTAACTATACCAATAGCTATAACCGCTAAAAAGGTTCTCCAATTTAAAAATTGCTGAATCATAGGCCTAATTTAGTAAGGTTAAGTTGCCTTCGCTTATTTTTGGTGAAATAATTTTTAAAATTGAGTTCGTTACCAAAAGTTGCCATTGTAATATTAAACTGGAATGGGAAGCATTTCCTGGAAAAATTTCTTCCATCCGTTATTGCTTCCACCTATCAAAATCTTGAATTGGTTGTTGCTGATAACGGTTCAAAAGATGATTCATTATTATTTTTGAAAGAAAATTATCCATCTGTAAAACTCATTTCTTTTACCGAAAATTATGGTTTTGCCAAAGGCTATAATGAAGCCCTTAAACAGGTGCAGGCTACATACTATATTGTTTTAAATTCGGATGTGGAAGTTACTGTAGGCTGGATTGAGCCGGTTATCCGCTTAATGGAAACAGATCTGCAAATAGCAGCAGTTCAGCCCAAAATAATATCTTATAAGGATAAAAAAACATTTGATTATGCCGGTGCTGCAGGAGGATGGTTGGATGATTATGGGTATCCTTTTGCTAAAGGACGCATTTTTGATATTTGCGAAGAAGATCATGGACAATACGATCAGGCTGAACCGATTTTCTGGGCAAGCGGTGCTTCTATGTTTATAAGGTCAGATATATTTCATGAAACAGGTGGCTTTGACGAATATTTCTTTGCACACCAGGAAGAGATTGACCTTTGTTGGCGAATCCAGTTAGCAGGGTATAAAATATTCAGTTGTCCCGCTTCCGTTGTTTTTCATGTGGGTGGTGGCACATTGCCCCGGGGAAATACAAAAAAAACATACCTGAACTTTCGGAACAACCAGATTATGCTGTATAAAAATTTACCCTTTGGCGAAAAAATATGGAAAATTCCGTTTCGCATTTCCTTAGATGCTTTATCGGCCTGGAAAGGATTGATGATTGGTGATGGAGGTTATTTTTTGGCCATATTAAGAGCACATTTGTCTTTTTTGAAGTGGATTTTATTTAAACAATCGAAAAGTAAATTTCCTTTAAAATCTACTACAGTACTTTCCGGAAAGCTGCGTGGAAACCTGGTTTGGCTTCATTTTGCGTTAAAGAAAAAATATTTCAGTGAAATAATTCAACACAAGCACTGATTTTAAAAGTACAAGCTTTATTTTTGCAGCACAAATTGTAATTATGGATCAGTCACATGAGTTTCAACAGGAAGTAAAAAAAGTTCAGGATAAGGATTTTACACATAACTGGGTTTCTTCTTCTTCATTTCTTTTTTATTTGCAGGCAGCATGTATGGTTGCGTTTATTTTTGGAGGATGTTTTATGCTTTCTAAAAGTAAATACCAGGGAAAACCTTCTGTAATTGTTCCGGAAAGCAGTTTATACACACCAATTTATAAATAGTTTCAGAAAAAGTTTTTTTGAATAAGTGCATTCCTTATTTTTGCAGCCCTTTAGTTCTTATTTATACATGCGGAAGTAGCTCAGCTGGTAGAGCATCACCTTGCCAAGGTGAGGGTCGCGGGTTCGAATCTCGTCTTCCGCTCAGATGATTCCTTTTTTAAAAAGGAAATATTTTCAAAAAAAGTTCAATCAACATTACTGCCCTGGTGGTGGAATTGGTAGACACGCAGGACTTAAAATCCTGTGGACAGCAATGTCCGTATCGGTTCAAGTCCGATCCGGGGCACAAAAAAAGAGATGCTGATTTATCAGCGTCTCTTTTTTGTTTTAATGCATATTGGTTTTATCCATATTTGTATTGGTACTCAATTTTTCCGGTCAGTTTCTTATTCTTATCGTATAGTGCTTCTTTAATCCGCAATCCATTTGTATTGTATTGATAACGCCAAATTTGATAATTGGAATTATTTGCCGGAACCGTTATTTTTTGAATAATTTGATCGGATTCAGCATATTCAAACATATAGTCGGGCAAAAGCTTTTTGGCTTTTTGATTATACCGGACAATATCTGTTAATCTGTTTTTGATATCGTAATAATAAAAAACGGTAGAATATATCTTTCCTTTTTTATAAGATCGCTCTTCAGCTATATTACCAGAATCATCGGTAATAAAATCAACCAACACCGTATCAATTACATTCGTAGTTCTGATCATTTTCAGTGGCCTTCCTTTCGTATCATAAAACCAATGATGCTCTGAGATTTCTGAAAACTGTTTGGATGTTTCAGTAGAAATATTTTTCAAAGACCGGAGGCTTTTATCATCATTGTAAACATAGAAAGACTTGCTGACAATACTTGTTGAGCTGTCTGCCGTTTGTGTCAGCATGCCATTCTCATCATAATAAGAAATCAATACAGATTCATTCGTAACCCCGGATTTGGTATTGGTTTTCAATGAACGGTTTGAAGGAGTATATATTTGTTCACAAATAAAATTTTCTGATTTTGTGCCATCTTCTTCAAAACTGTTAATGATTACAGATCTTACTTTCAACGACCGGTATTTATCAAAAAGTTGCTTCGATTCTTTAGTACCTAAAATATCTTTATAATAATATTGAGCAGAAATAGAATGAAAAATCATCAGTATAAAAAGAGTCAATATAGTCCGCATGGTTATGAATGGGTTTTGTCAAAAATAAAAGAATTCTATTAAGCAATGAATTCAGCTTTGCAATGTACAAGGGAATAAAACCAATAGTTATGTATTTTTAGTTAAATTTAGCGGAGTGGTTTTTTTAGAAATAGTTTACTGCAAGAGTACCCTGATACAATTTGTACAAAAAATTTCAACTTAAAAATATAACAGAATGGAAAAAGCATTTAAGGACCTAGTTAATATCATGGATGAGTTGCGGGAAAAATGTCCGTGGGATCAAAAGCAAACCATCGAAAGCCTGCGGCATCTCACCATCGAAGAAACCTACGAGCTAGCCGATGCCATTACAGATAAGGATTGGATTGGCATAAAAGAAGAATTAGGCGATTTGCTACTGCACATTGTTTTTTATGCTAAAATTGGGAAGGAACAGGAAAAATTTACCATGGAAGAAGTGATCCATGGAATCTGTGAAAAACTGATCAGACGACATCCGCATATTTATGCTGATGTAAAAGTAAAGAACGATGAAGAGGTAAGAGATAATTGGGAGAAACTAAAATTAAAGGAAGGAAAGAAATCTATACTGGGAGGTGTTCCTAGGGGTTTACCGGCAACCATAAAAGCTATGCGTTTGCAGGAGAAAGCCCGGAATGTAGGATTTGAATGGGAGAATGCAAAACAGGTATGGATGAAAGTAGAGGAGGAGATTGCTGAATTGGATGAAGCAATTTTGACTGCAGATAAAGATAAAATAGAAGATGAATTTGGGGATCTAATTTTTTCATTGATTAATTATGCACGGTTTTTGAAGATAGACGCCGAGAATGCATTGGAAAGAACGAATATTAAATTCATAAACCGGTTCAAAAAAATGGAGGAAACAGCCATTCATGACGGTAAGGAATTAAAAGATCTTTCATTAGAGGAGATGGATGCAATCTGGAATGCTATAAAAAAACAACAACCGGAATAAGTGGTCCCAACTTACCAACATATTTTTAAACGAAAAAATGTATGGCCAATTCTGGCCATTGCCTGTTTAATTCTTTCTTTTATTCCGTTATTATTTTCTTCCGAAAAAAAGGTCATCAAGTGGGAACAAGAAAAGCTTCAGGAAAAACTAAATGAACAACAGAAAGATTTTTACAAAAAGACAGGGGATGTACATTTTATAGAGCAATTATTTTATCAGACTGAAAAGCAGGCAGATTTTGAAACACTCGAATCATTAGATTATGGGTTCTTTATTCAATCGTATTCTTCATCTGCAAATCAAAATTTGATTTTTTGGAATACACAAAAAATCATTCCACCTACCAATATCTCAGACCTACCTGATGGAGAGTATTTCAGGAAATTGGCAAACGGATATTATTTGTTAATCAAACAAACAATTCAATTAAGGAATAAGAATCAAAAAGTTGTTGCCATTGCTTTATTACCTGTTTTTTATGACTATTATATTGAAACCGATTACCTGGTTCCGGAATTTCCTCATCATGAAAAAAGTAGACATGTTATTGCAATCAGTCTTGCTAAAACAGACTATCCGCTAAAAACCAGTACAGGTAAGGACTTGTTTTACCTGAAATCAAATACGTCCGGTAAAGCAACCAGCTTGCCTTTAGCTACTATTGTTTTAAGAATTCTTTTTCTATTTTTCATTCTTGGGTTCATTCAAAAAAATGCCGAATGGATTTCTTTGCGTAGAGGGAAAATACAGGGTATCGGATTTTTAATAAGTTGTTTGTCCGTTTTTCTGATATTATTTTATGTATTTCCTTCTTTTTTAAGTTTGCGTCAATTCGAATTATTCGATCCATCCATTTATGGATATAATGCTGTTTTAAAATCTCTTGGCCATTTATTGGTAGTCTCTTCTTTTATTTGTTGGATTATTTTATTTACATGGTCAAGTTATAAGAACATGGTTGTTGAAAATACAATCGACCATTCAATCAAGAATAAAGCCATTGCTTTTGTTTTAGTATTTATCCTCATCCTAGTTACCTTATATATTTCAGGCATCATAAAAAGCCTGGTGCTGGATTCCAAGATCTCTTTTGATGTGTTGAATTTCTTTAGTTTATCTTTTTATACCATTATTGGATTTACTGTACTGGTGAGCTTTGCATTGTCGTATTACTATTTTTCTAAATTGATAATTCAATTTGTGTTACAGGCATTTAATAGCAACTACGTATATGTGCTTTTTTTGATTGCATTAACCGGCTTGTTTTTTTTCACAGTCATTTCCCAACATCCGGATCTTCCTTTTTACATACTGGTATTAATATGGATCATTGTTTTTACATCCATTTTGATCAGGGAAAATTTATTGATGAATCCGAATAAAGTAAAACTGATCAGTAGTATTTCCTGGTTATTTTTCTTTTCTTTTTCTATCTCGCTGGTAATTTTATCCGAGAATAAAATAAAAGAATGGTCATTGAGGATAAATATTGCGGAGAAATTGGCTTTGCAAACAGATCCCAGCAGTGAGCGGTTATTGAGCATTGCGTTGACATATATTGATAAAGATTTTCTTACCAATAATTTTCCCCGGTTTCGTAATGAAAGCAAGGGAAAGTTTTTGCGGGATAGTATTATTTCCGAAAATTTTTCGGGGTATTTAAATAAATATGACACCCGATTATATGTTTTTGATGAAGAAGATAATGCGCTGAATAATGATGAACCCGTTTCTTTTAATTCGTTGAATACGATTTTACAAAATCAAGGAAAAAAGACTAAAGTGAGTGGGTTGTACTATTACGAAATAGCCTACGATCAATTTGCATACATAACCATGCGTCCTGTATTTTCAGAAAGTAATCAACAAATAGGAACCTTGTTCATTATTTCTACGCCCAAAAAATACCGGAATGATGCATTATTCCCGGTGCTTTTTAAGCAAATGAAAAAGCATGACCCGGAAGAATCATCGATTTATTCGTTTGCAGTTTATAATAAAAAAAACCTGGTTACGCCGGCAAATAAATATCCGTTCCTGAATAGTTTAAAGGAAGACGACCTGCCAAGATTTGAAATTGAAAGAAGAACCCGAAACAATTTTGATGAACTTTGGTATCGGGCAAGTAATGATAAAATAGTGGTCATTGCCCGTAAACAGGATAATCTGATCGAAACAATCACTTTATTTTCTTATTTGTTTTGTGCGTTTTTGCTGATCGTTATTTTACTTCGGTTTATTAATTTTTTATTTCGAACAAAGTTTAATAAAACAGCTTTATCAAATCTATTTAAATTTAATATCCGGGCACAGGTTTTTGGAACCATTATTTTGATCAGCCTGTTTTCATTTATTGTTATCGGCTTTGCAACGATTTCTTTTTTCATAAAACGGTACAATCAAAACAATAGCGACCGGCTTGGACGTTCGATGCGGGTAATGGTAAATGAGTTGCAAAACAAATTGACCGACCATTCAATATTTGATGATGTTTTAATGATTAATGATTCTATAGCGAATTATGATTTACAGCGGTTAGTGGAAGAAGTTGCTGATATACATAATGCCGATGTGAATATTTATGACTTGCTTGGAGATCTGAAATTTTCATCACAAGCCAGCATTTATTCGAAGGGAGTTTTAAGTAAAAAAATGAACCCATCGGCATTCTATCATTTATCCCGATTAAGGCAGGTCAGGCATTTACAGGAGGAGAAAGTAGGCAAATTGACATACTTAAGCATTTATGCCCCTGTAAGGGATTCTCAGGGACAGATATACGCTTATTTAAACATCCCTTACTTTACTTCGCAAAATGACCTGAACCAGGAGATATCCAATTTTTTAGTGACCATCATCAATCTGAATGCTTTTATTTTCTTGATTGCCGGTTTGTTGGCTTTACTGATAACGAATCGGATTACCAGTTCGTTCTCCATTATCAGCAATAAAATGAAGAGCATTAATTTAGGCAGTTTAAATGAAGAAGTAGAATGGAATCGGGATGATGAAATTGGAGAATTGGTTAAGGAATATAATAAAATGGTTCGCAAATTAGAAGTCAGTGCGTCTGAGCTTGCAAAAAGTGAAAGGGAATCTGCCTGGAGAGAAATGGCCAGGCAGGTTGCACACGAAATTAAGAATCCGCTAACACCCATGAAATTAAGCATTCAATATCTGCAGAAAGCCATGGCAGAAGATCAGTTGAATGTAAAAGAGTTGACGAAAAATGTCTCTAAAACTCTGGTAGAACAAATCGATCATTTATCTAAAATTGCAGCCGATTTTTCTCAGTTTGCCAATATCAGTATTGCAAAAAAAGAACGCTTCGATCTATTGAAAATCATTGATTCTTTAAAAGAGTTGTATGGAGCTAATCCGAAAGTTGATATAACCTGGCAACCCAAAACCGAAAGTATTATATTGAATGCGGATAAAACACAGATAAACCGGTTGTTTACAAATTTGTTGAGTAATTCAGTGGAAGCATGCCGGTATAAAAGCCGCTGTAACATTTTTATTAAAACAGAAATAGTCAATGAAAAAGTATTGATAACTGTTGTTGATAATGGAGAGGGTATTGATGCAGATATGAAGGAAAAGATATTTACACCAAACTTCACAACTAAATCTTCCGGTACCGGTTTGGGCTTGGCTATGTGTAAAACCATCACTGAGCAGGCCCAGGGAAAAATTTGGTTTGATAGTAATTCAAATGAAGGAGCAACATTTTATGTTGAACTGCCGCTGGCCGATTAAATATTTTTGATTGATTTTATGTTGAGTAAATAGGCTTCAAATTCTTCCAGGCTGAAACTGCTTAGATTCTGATTTTTTGTTAATCCAGCTTTTTGGGCAACTAAAACGCCATACTTCACATCCTCAAACCCACTCAGGGCATGTGCATCGGGATCAATGGAGATGATCACATTCTTCTCTAAAGCATATGCAATATGTCGCCAATCCATATCCAGTCTTCTGGGATGAGCATTTAATTCAATCACTACTTTTTTCTCGGCACATAAGTCAATGATTTTTTTATGATCAATCGGATATCCGTTACGGCTTAATAACAACCGGCCGGTCATATGCCCAAGAATTGTTGTAAAAGGGTTAGAAATGGCATTTTGCAGACGCATCATGGCTTTTTCTTCCGGCATTTTTAGGTTACTGTGAACGGAAGCGATGACTAAATCAAATGTGAAAAGAAGCTGATCCGGATAATCCAATGATCCGTCATGGAGAATATCACTTTCAATACTTTTAAAAATTTTGAAAGGCTTCAGCTTGTCATTTAGTTCATCCACATATTTGTGTTGCTGAAGGATCCGTTCTTCTGATAAACCGTTTGCATAAAAAGCAGATTTTGAGTGGTCCGAAATGACCAAATATTCCAGTCCCGATTGAATGGCATGATTCGCCATTTCTTCAATCGTATTCGATCCATCGCTCCAGTTACTATGACTGTGAATGATTGCTTTGATATCTTCTTTTCGAATGACATTTGGTAATGTATCATCGGCAGATAATTGAATCATTTTTTCATCTTCTCTCAGGTAGGATGGAATGAATTTAATGCCGGCATTTTCGAAAATATTTTCTTCGGTGTGAAATGAAAAATTTTCCTTCCACGGAAATTTATTTTCCCAGGCGGTTAAAAAATATTCACTGCAACTAGTTTCAAATAATTTTTTTGAAAATGATTCCGTGTTGGTTAAATAAAAATTCAATTTTATTTTTTCCGGTCCGATAAAATTTATTTGACTTTCAGTTTCTGTGATGATTTGATATGAATTTTCATCAAAAAATAATTTTAACTGATTTGCTGAAATGGTCGTACAAATCGTCAATTCTTCAATTATTTCAATCTGACGTCGGAATGCTCCGGTTAGTTCTGTTTTATTTTTCGGGAAAATAGTATGTAGTTTTTCTGCCAAAGTCTTTGCAAAACTTTCTACTTGTGCATACAAAAAACTTCCTTGGTTTTGTAAATAAAACTCAATGGATTCCCGAATATTATTTTGCGTTTTTTCGCCAAAACCTTTGTAAAGTAATAAGCGGTTTTCTTCACAGGCGTAAAGAAGTTCACCGATCGTTTCTATTTCAAGTTCTTTCCAGATGGTATTGATTTTTTTTGGACCAATACCTTTTATGCTCAGCATTTCAATGATGCCCGTCGGCGTTTTTTGGATGATATCAACCAATGCTTTTAGTTCACCCGTCTCCAGCATCTCTATAATTTTTTTAGCCGAACTTTCACCAACACCTTTTAATAAAGCAATTTTTTCTTTTGGTATTTCTTTTAGCTGTGTAGGCAGCTTATCTATGTTGAAAGCCGCTGTAGCATAGGATTTCGACTTAAATGAATTTTCTCCGTGAATGTCCATCAGTTTCGATAGAAGCGAAAATTGATCAGCAATTGCATTGTTATCCATGCATGCAATGTAAAAAAAATATATGGCCTGAACGAGAATTTTGGGAATAAAAAAAAGTCCCGGAGAACCAGGACTTGTTATAACTTTTCTAAAATAGAATTTACTTCTTTTTAGGAGCAGCTTTCTTCGCAGCAGCTTTTTTAGGAGCCGCTTTCTTTGGAGCAGCTTTTTTTGGAGCAGCTTTTTTAGGAGCCGCTTTCTTTGGAGCAGCTTTTTTAGGAGCAGCTTTTTTTGCAGCAGCTTTTTTAGGAGCCGCTTTCTTTGGAGCCGCTTTTTTTGCAGCAGCTTTTTTAGGAGCAGCTTTTTTTGCAGTAGGCATGTTTTAGAATTTAAATGGTTAGTAAAAAAAAATTTCAGTAGTAAAAATAAAAATATATTTTAAACCACCAAAACTATTTTTAAAACAAAGCCATTAATCTAAAAGACTAAGCAGATATTTCTATCGGAGAAACAGAAACAAAAGATCTGTCTTTTCTTCCTTTTTTAAATTCAACTACACCATCTGTTAATGCAAAAATGGTAAAGTCTTTTCCAAGACCAACATTTTTACCAGGGTGATATACTGTTCCACGTTGACGTAAAATAATATTGCCGGAAGTAACTGCCTGTCCACCAAATATTTTTACACCTAAGCGTTTGCTTTGTGAATCACGATTATTTTTTACACTTCCTTCCCCTTTTTTATGTGCCATTTCAATTAGATTTTCTTTAAAAGAATATGTTTTGAATTGTTTCGTTTTTTGTCAAAAAAACAATTAGTTAATACCGGTTACTAAAATTTTAGTGTAGTGTGTACGGTGTCCTAATTTCTTACGGAAACCTTTTCTTCTTTTCATTTTAAAAGAGATCACTTTATCACCCTGGATCTGGTTAATTATTTCTGCACTAACGGTTGATTTTACTTCGCTTCCAATGGAAGTTTTTCCTTCAGCTTCTACCAATAATACGTCTGCAAATTCTAACTTATCTCCTGCTTTCCCTTCTAAGCAGGGAACGTAGAAAGTTTGGTCTTTTGCTACCTTAAATTGTTGACCGGCTATTTTAACTACTGCGAACATGTTTTACGCTTTAACTGTTAAATTATATAAAGTTGTCTTTCCCTTAATTAAACTGGTCATAAGGACCGGTTTTGGATTAAGGGATGCAAAGGTATGGTTAAAAATCAAACTCACAAATTCAAAATCAAAGTTTTAAAGAGTAATTTATTCTGTCCATGATTTGCAATATTTTATATTTGTAACCTTAATGCTGATCA
>JAYWCV010000120.1:0-5462 GCA_043780275.1 Chitinophagaceae bacterium | reverse complement strand
GCATTATCAAATGCTCTACTGCAATATATTTTGGTTTGTATTTTACTATATGTTTTGGCCTGTCATAATTTTCGGCAAATTCTATTTTGGCTGCAGTTGCAATTTCTGTATCCTCTATAATATCTATTTCTTTGCCCCCTTCAAATTCCAGTTTGTGTCTGTATTCCCTGAATATTTTTTTGCCTTCACCAGTTTCAATAATTTTCTTTGAAATATCAAATGCCTGTCTTACAGAGTTTTGATAAAGTACATCTTTCACGCCAGAGGCGGACACAGTATTTTTATTGAGTTTAATTGCCTGTATAGTACTGTAAAAAGAAGAGTATAAATCGTTTTCCGTTTCTGCAATCATTCCTAATGCAAAATGTGTATTTGGATATTGGTCATTTATTTTTATTGCCGCCCAAAAATATTTTTTAGCTTCCTCAAGTTTTCCTTGTTGCATGAGATTAGCCCCAATGTTATTTATGGCAATGTTATCGTTAGGATTGGCAATCAGAGCCTGGTCATAATACTTCATTGCAGTAGGTACATCATTTTTGAATTTTGCAAAAATGTTACCCATCATTAGCAATGCCCAGCCATTTTTAGAATCCCATCGAAGTGAATCAATTAAACAATTAATTGCTTCTTCCTGATCGCCTTCGTCAGAAAGAATTTGTCCCATAATCCGATGGTATTCCGAATTAGTAGGATTTTTTTGTATTAAATTTTTAAGAATTGGTTTTGCTTCTTCAAACTTTCCTTTTTCGCAAAGTGCTACGGTTTTTCTGTAGTCTGCTTCCTGAGAGATTATTGTTGGAGTGTCAATTTGTATTGTTACCCATTCATTATTTACTGTAACTTTTGGTTTGAAGGGGCCGTAAGTATAGTACTCTTCTAACTCACTGATTATTAATGAATTACCCCCCCCATTTTTAGTTTAGGGAAAATTGTAAATAAGAAGTCGTCTATTTTATGAATGATTTGCATCTAAATTAATTCTTGATTTTAGTTAATGCTTTCTTTATTCCTTGAGTTGCCAAAGGGTCATTGTCAACTGCTTCAATTACTTTGTCACATAGCCATAAAGAGATATACTCTTCTTCTGATGAGTTAAAGAATTTGGCAAGTTTTACAACTTGGTCTCTATTTAAATTTCGTTCACCTCTCTCAGCCTTACTCATTAACGCAGTGTCAACTTCAATATGAGCAGCAACTTGCCGGAGCAGCAGATTTTGCTTCTCTCTCGTTTCTCTAATTTTTTGTCCTAGGTAACTCACGTTTCTGTATTTTGACTTGTCAATAAGTGTCAAATGTAATACTTATTTTCGGAATGTCAGTCCGTGCGGTGGGAAAATTTTAGCTCTTTTGGTTTTGCGAAGAGTCTTCATATTGCCCTTCAAAAAACCAAAGAATGGCTATGGCGTTCGCTTACTTATTTAAAATTTCAACCGATGCGAATAAAAGCATCAAATGAAAAGCAAACTGCAGATCTGGAGAACAACTAATCTTTTAAGAAAATTTGTTTTCTTCTTTTGTATCTTTATGTAAACAGCAAATTATGACAGCAAGTGCGAGAGAACTGAATGCTTATATCAATAAATTAACAGCTGCTGAAAAGCAACAGCTGGCGTTGGAGTTAAAAAAGCAATTGATTCTTGCCGAAGCACAGCGATTATCCTCTTTTAAACCCCGTAAAACTATTCCGATACAGGAAGTGGTAAAAGAAATACGCATCGTAAGAAAAAAACGAAATGCCGCTTAAGGTAGTCTTAGATACCAATATTTGGGTAAGTTATTTTATTAATGCCCGGACAGATTATTTGGTAAAATGGATTATTGATCACGATATTATTATCTATACTTCAGATGAACTTTCTGATGAAATTGAAGAGGTTTTGAGTCGTCCAAAATTCAAAAAACAATTTCCGTTTCCCGTTCGTGATTTTATTCGCCTGCATAGGCAGATATGTGAAAAGACAAGTTTGAATAAAAGCTATACTACCTCACCTGACCCGGATGATAACTTTCTGTTTGATCTTTGCTTTAAAACAAAAGCGAACTACCTGGTTACTTCAGATAAAAAATTACTTGAATTCTCACCACCCTTCCCATTGGAAATAATAAATTTTAATGAATTGAGAAGTTTGTTCCCATAGGCATTAAATTCTACCTTTCTAAATAATAATTGAAACAAACCAACATTGCAGTAAATAATAAAATATTTGAAGTGGATGAAGGGGTATTTTAAACACTAAATGTTTTCTATTATGAGTTTGCTCACTCTTCTTCAAACCATTCATTATGCTGTTCTTCCACTCGGATAAAAGTGGTTCGTTTGGTCAATTCTTTCAATGCCTTTGCTCCTACATAAGTACAGGCAGACCGAAGTCCACCTAAAATATCCTGCACCGTATCTATCACTTCTCCACGATATGCAATCTGTGTTGTCTTACCTTCTGATGCACGATAATCTGCCACTCCACCGGCATATTTATTCATAGCTGTTTCGGAACTCATACCATAAAACAGTTTATATTTTTTCCCATCTTTTTCAATTAGTTCACCACCGCTTTCTTCGTGTCCGGCAAGCATACCACCCAACATCACAAAGTCTGCACCGCCTCCAAATGCTTTCACCACATCACCGGGTACTTTACAACCACCGTCCGAAATGATTTGTCCGCCCAATCCATGTGCAGCATCGGCACATTCAATGATGGCAGATAGCTGCGGATAACCCACCCCTGTTTTTACACGGGTAGTACATACCGATCCGGGACCAATGCCTACTTTAATAATATCGGCACCGGCCAATAATAATTCTTCCACCATTTCACCGGTTACCACATTACCGGCAATGATGACTTTATTGGGATATTTTTTTCGGGTAGATTTTACAAAAGCCACAAAATGTTCTGAATAGCCATTGGCCACATCAATGCATATAAATCGCAAAGATTCATTTTCTTTTAAAATCAGATCCAGTTTCTCTGCATCTACTTTTAAAGTACCCGAACTAATGGCAATATGTTCTGCAATCTGATTACCATGTGCATCCATAAATGTTTTCCATTGTACCGGCGTATAATGTTTATGCAGAGTGGTAAACATTTTTTGCGACGCAAGAGCCCTGGCCATTTCCATCGTACCTACCGTATCCATATTGGCCGCCATGATCGGCACCCCTTCCCAACACGAATCGGTATGTAAAAATTTAAATTTTCTGACTAATGAAACGGCAGACCTTGAACTTAGTGTGGAACGCTTGGGTCTTAACATCACATCTTTAAAACCAAGTTTAATATCAGATTCAATTAACATTCTTTTTTAATTTTGATCATTGCAATTTACTAAACTAAAACCCAATTTTACTAAGCATTTGAATTATTATCTTTCGCAATAAATTATATATCATCTTTCATATGATACTCTAAATGCAGAAATATTATTTTTTAACTTCTTCACAAATGTTAATAAAAACAGATAGGAATCAACTATTTTATCTTCTAACTTGTTATCCATACAATGCTGCTCAACTGCAGCATTCTTATTAAAGAAACCTTTTGAAAATAATTTTACCTGTTTTAAAAATAAAAGACAGCGTAAACCGGCCATCAACAATTTTTAATGAAAACTTAAAACCTTCAAATTTGAGAGACAGCATTATCAACCTTGAAACCGTAAACCCTATTGAATTTTTTGGAGTGAATAACGGAAAACTGGAATTGCTAAAAAAGCGATACCCCCTGTTAAAAATTCTTTCCCGTGGTACACAATTAAAATTGAGTGGAGATCCGGAGATTGTAGATACAGCCAAAGAAAAAATTGAGCTGATTGTACAATACCTTGAAAAGAACGGACACATGAGTGATAACTATTTCGAAAAAATTATCGGTGGAGATGATGCCGAAACGGTTGATCATTTCATTGATCGTAATCCGAATGAAGTCATCGTTTTTGGTCCGAATGGAAAATCGGTCCGGGCCCGTACTGCCAACCAGAAAAAAATGGTTCAGGAAATTGAAAAAAACGATGTGTTATTTGCCATCGGGCCAGCCGGTACCGGTAAAACTTATACCGCTGTTGCCTTAGCAGTCAGGGCTTTGAAGAACAAGTCGGTTAAGAAAATCATTCTAACCCGTCCGGCAGTAGAAGCTGGTGAAAGCCTGGGTTTTCTTCCCGGTGACCTGAAAGAAAAGATTGATCCGTATTTACGTCCGTTGTATGATGCACTGGACGATATGATACCTGCCGACAAACTGGGTTATTATATGAGTACGAGAACGATCGAGATTGCACCTCTTGCTTACATGCGTGGACGTACACTCGACAATGCTTTCATCATCCTGGATGAAGCACAAAACTCCACCGACCTGCAATTGAAAATGTTCCTGACCCGTATTGGTGCCAATGCAAAGGCCATCATTACCGGTGATGTAACGCAGGTTGACCTTCCACGAAATCAACGCAGTGGTTTGCAAACAGCGGTCCGGATTTTAAAAAACATAGAAGGTATCGCTCATGTAGAATTGAATGAAGAAGATGTGGTTCGTCACCGTTTAGTGAAAGCCATTATCAGGGCTTATGAAAAAGAATATCATGATGAAGAAGATCAGGGGTACCAGCAAAAACCTTACCGCCCAAGAGACAAAGGCAATTAAATAAACAGAAAGATTCATTAGATTGCAGGAATGAAAAGAACGTTTTTAAAACTTTCTGCATTCCTGCTTTTTTTTATGGCATCTTGTAATAATGCAGACCAGCCAAAAGCAGTTGCAGCCTCGGAGAATGACATTGATGCAGCACGGAATTTTATTCAGTCGGCCCTGGAAGGACATTACCGGGATGCCAGAAAATATATTTATTCCGACTCAACCAATATGCAGTATATCGATGCATTTGAACGAAACTATAATGAACGGATGGATCCGGAAGATAAAAGGGAATACCGCCAGGCTTCCATCATTATCAGTTCGGTAAATCAGTTGAACGATTCAGTGACCATCATCAACTATTCCAATTCGTATAAAAAAAATACGGATTCTTTAAAAGTGATTCGCATAAATCAGCAATGGCTGGTTGACCTGAAATATTCTTTTATAAACAAACAGAATTAACGCCATGCTGAGGAATGTATTCTTATCGGCTTGGCTTACATCTTTTAAATAAATAATAATTTTTATGCAACATATTCTACATCCATGGCATGGCATCACACCCGGCGAAGCTGCACCGCGAATTGTAACGGCAGTTATTGAAATTCCACAAGGCTCCAGAGCTAAATATGAAATTGATAAAGCAAGTGGTTTATTGAAAATGGACCGGGTTATTTACTCTTCTTTTTATTACCCGATGAATTATGGATTCATTCCTCAAACCTATGGTGGCGATAAGGATCCTTTAGATATATTGGTTATTACATCACTGGCTATTCAACCGCTTTGTTTAGTGGAAGCCAAAGTAATTGGCGTGATGCA
>JAYWCV010000119.1:0-8605 GCA_043780275.1 Chitinophagaceae bacterium | reverse complement strand
TTCCATACCGGTACTACTTGCGCCGACTTTAAAGCAGGTGGTCGTGGAATGGAATTACCTAATCTTTGTTATGCAACTTCAGGTAAAACAATTTCAAATGTAACTCCAGGAGTGTTCTTCTATTATACTTCCATTGTAGCTCCAAGTGCAAGTTTCAGTATTAGAATTGAACAAATAAAGAATACAACACTGAATAACAATTTTAATAATTTCTCAATTCAAAAAGCCAACCAGATTGTTTTATGGGATCCAAATTGTAATAAATTCAGTGATAATGGCGTAATATCCGGATCTTCTCAGGGAGCAATGACGGTATCTGGTGCAACACCTGGAGCTACTTATGTATTATCTGTCAAATACGACTCTAAGTCGGTTCAGGGAAGTTTATTTACATATCCAAGTAATCCTCCAACTGTTATTTATCAGTTCAGAACGTTTATTGGAACAACTGTTGTAAGTGGAAGTACTGCTTTAGTTAGTTTGGTTCCAAACTGTTCTGCATCACCTGCACCAAAAGCAATTCCTATGATGGATAATTCAATCGTAAATTTAGTACGGAAGAGCAGCCAGGTTGAGGAAATGACGGATGAATTAAAAGTTTCATTATCACCAAACCCAACGCCAAACGATTTTAGAATCTTTGTAACATCGCAGAGCAATGAAGCGGTTACAATAAGAGTATTGGAAGCAAACGGCAGGAATATTAGTCAATTGAGGACTTCTCCAAATCAGTCTGTTAATCTTGGTCATAATCTGAAAAGTGGAATGTACTTTATTGAAATAATTCAGGGTAATAAACGAACCATGATGAAAGCACAGAAATTGTAATCTGAAAAATCAATTTATACAGGGGTAATGGACTTAGGTTCATTACCCCTTTTTTATGCATAATAATTTTCTAAAACAAAACCCCAATACTATGGTCGGTGAGACACCTACCATGGAGCAATTCAATGAGGTAGTAATAATAAGAGTGTAAACTGTAATGCTACCATAGTACTATGCAAATTCGGCATCAATAAAAAACTTTAACTTTATTCCAGACAATTCTAAATAAATGAGATTACCTAAATATCGCCTCAAAGCTGAGAAATCATTAATGGTTTTTGAGTTTATAAGTCAAGGGCCAAAAGGACAAATTCCTAAACTTGTAAAATATAGTGAAACAAATTTAAAAGACTTATACAATCTGGCGTTTGGTGACAAGGATTTGAAAACAGGAGATATAAATGATAGGATAATATCAAATAATGCTGATAGTGACATGGTATTATCAACTGTTGTTTCGACGGTTTACGCCTTTACTGACAAATATCCAGAATCTTGGGTTTTTGCAACTGGCAGCACAAAAGCCAGAACACGACTTTATCGAATGGGAATCACTAAATATATTCTTGAAATCAAAAAGGATTTTCAAGTATTCGGACTTTTGGATAATGAATGGGAAAAATTTGAAAAAGAAGTCGAATATGAAGCATTTTTAGTTAAACGAAAATAATCTTAACTTTATAATATGAATATTAAGGAACTAAATAGCAAGAAAACACCAATAGTCACAATTGACAAATCTCTGGAGAAATTCAAGGATTTACCTTTGTTTCAAAAAAAGGTTGACAGAGCTAATGAAATACTTCGCAAAGTAGGCCTCCCCAAAACCAAAAAGCACAACAGTTAACAAAAGTATTAGTTTTTTTCAGTTGCCCCCGTTTGTGCCATCACAAACGGTTAATTTGCGAATTAATAATTTTCTAAAACATAACCCCAATAATTAAAAACAACACACTAACGATAATCAGTATACCCATTAATGGCAAAACAAATTTCAAAAAAGTCTTGAGACTTATATTAACCATCGCTAATGAAGGAAGCAATAATCCGGTTGGTGTGATAATTCCCATTATACCCATCCCATACAAATAAGCATTCACCATTTCTTCTCCGGGAATGCCGGCAACTACCGCCAAAGAACCCATGATAGGCATAGTAAGTACAGCCATGCCGGATGTCGAAGAAATAAACAAGGTAAAAAACATAAATAGGATTAGTATAATTACTATAAAAATTCCGTTGGGTAATCCTTCCACCATATTTGCTGAATAAAACAGGATAGTATCGCTGATTTGTCCTTCGTTTAAAATAATAGAAACTCCACGGGCAATACCAACAATGAAGGCTACACTCAAAAGTCCTTCTGCACCTTTGATAAATTTTTCGATAAATATTTTTTCATTCATCCGCAAAATGATGGTTAATAAAATGGAGGATGCCAAAAATATTGTTGTCATTTCGAGCAACCACCATTCTAAAAAAATAACACCGGCAACCATCATTATAAATGTTGACATAAACAGCAAAAGGATTGCTATAGTTTTTTTATCAATTGAAACGATTGCGGCCTGTTGATGTATAACAGGGAATGGAGAAATAATATTACCATCAATTTTTTTCACCCATGATTGGGAAGGGTCTTTTTTTATTTTATTTGCATACCTGACTATATAAATGATGGTAATGACAGAAGATACAAACAGCATAATCACTCTTCCGGTAATGCCTTCTGTCCAGTTAATACCTGCTGCATTGGATGCGATAATGGTGGAGAAAGGATTTGTAATTGAAGAGAGTGTGCCTATCTGTGTTCCTAAAAAAATAACGGCAACCGGGATCAATAAATCATATCCTGCAACTAAAAATAAGGGAACTAATATTGGATAAAATGCCAGTGCCTCTTCAGCCATTCCATAACTTGATCCACCTAATACAAAAAGAAAAGTCAATGTAATAATCAACCAGTTTTCTTTTCCTTTCATTTTTTGGGATAAAAAAATCACTCCTTTTTCCATGGCTCCCGATTCATAAAAAACGGCAATAAAGCCACCTATAACCAGTATTAAAAGGATGATGTCGATTGTTTCATAAATACCTCGCAATGGTGCTTTCAATATTTCAATGACTGATTGTTTACTTCCTGGCAGTTTTTTATATGTTCCTGCAACAGAAATGGGTTTGCGGATATCGCCGTTTTCGAATTTGCTGATAGACAATTTTATATGCAAACTATCCAGTGTTTGCTGCGTTGCAGGTAATGCGAATGAATTATTGAGTTTGTGTAAAATAAAAGTTTTTTCCGTATTGTATTCCAGTTTGTCATAAGAACCAGCCGGCATTAACCAGGTGGCTACTGCTGCTAAGACAATAATGGTCATTAAAATCGTAATAGGAGACGGGAATTTGAATTTTGAAAACATGCAGTAAGTTTAAGTAAGTTAATTAAATCTGAAGCTGGGGACTAATTCCTATTTTGAGATTCTGTCTATAAAAATGTTACTCCCTATTACCGGCCTTGCTCCGTGCCCCGTCGTTGAAGCTATGGTGCAAGCGACAGAAGCTTTGCGAAGGCGAGCAGCTGTCTTCAACTGACGGATGCCTTGTGTACTCTTTAAGTTTCCTCCTTAGCGGTCTTTGCGGTAAAAAATAACCGCAATTATTTTATTTGAAAGTTCATTTTCTGTCATTCTGTTTTTTTTTGACAGTAAAGCTAATTCAGCAGTACCTCAAAATAAGAATTAGCCAAGCTGTGTAAAAAAATATTTGGTTAAAAAATAAATCAATTTTTCATCACTGAATCTGAAATTAATTTCCCCAACGAAAACTTTTATTATTCAATCCAGCAAGATCAATGATTCGGTCAACCACTGTTGCCGCTACATCTTCTATTGTTTTAGGTACACTGTAAAATGATGGAGTGGCAGGACAGATAATTCCACCGGCCAAAGTAATGGCTTCCATATTCCGGATATGAATCAGGTTGTAAGGCATTTCTCTCACCACACAAATCAGTTTTCTTCTTTCTTTCAATATTACATCTGCCGCCCTTGTAATCAGGTCATTTGAAATGCCTGAGGCAATTCGTCCAAGCGTACCCATGGAACATGGTATGATGATCATAATATTATACTGTCCTGATCCGGATGCAAATGGGGCATTAAATTCCTTGGTATGGTATGTTTTAAAAATATAGTTTTCAAAATCATTGTTGCCTAATTCTGTTTTCCAAACTTCTTTTGCATTGTCGGTGAAAACGATAGAGGCTTCTTCAAATTGGGTTTTTAAAAGCGATAATTTGTCCAATAATATTTTTGCATAAATAGAGCCGCTGGCACCGGTGATTGCAATGAATATTTTATTTTTCATATATGGGTGGTAGTTAATTAGGATGTAATGTGGATAACCATGTTAATATAAATGTTCAATTGGGCTTGCATGTTAATTATTTAAATAATAATATTGATATGCATCAATAAATGAATGAAAACATCAAACATAGAAAAAAAATTGTAGTGAAAAGTTAGTTATTTGATGTTTATGACTGAAATTTACAATGAATTTTCATAGGATAAGGTTTAATGGTTAATGGTTTTTGATTAGGCCCTCCCGATATTTAATCGGGAGGTTTTTTTTTGGGTTCGTACTCCAGTTTAATGAACAAAAAAAAGGAGCGATTAGCTCCTTCATATGTAGATTTTATTTATTCTTAGGTCTGTCAAGCATATAGTCGAATCGCTTTCCGGTAACATCTGCCATGTCAGGAATATCATCTGATTGGTATTCACCCGCATCCAGTTTCTTTTTTGTAATGGAAAAAGCTTCCAGGGTAAGTTGGATATCTTCGTCGGTATGAACTGCAGTTGGAATAAGGCGATAAATAATATGTCCTTTGGGAATAACCGGATATAAAACAATGGAACAGAAAATTAAATAATTTTCACGTATGTCCATCAACATAGCCGTTGCTTCTTCTACACCGCCTTTCATATAAACCGGGGTAACAACCGAATCCGTTTTGCCAATATCAAAGCCTCTTTCTTTCAAACCATTTTGAAGCTTTAAGGCATTCTCCCAAAGCTTTGCTTTCATTGCGGGGTTTGTGCGAAGTAATTCAAGTCGTTTCAGATTACCAATTACCAACGGCATGGGTAAGCTTTTCGCAAAAATCTGGCTACGGATATTGTAACGGATAAAGTCGATGATTTTTTTATCTCCTGCTACAAATGCTCCAATAGAAGCCATTGATTTGGCAAAAGTGGAAAAGTAAAGGTCTATCTGATCCTGTACCCCTTGTTCTTCTCCTGCTCCGGCACCTGTTTCTCCAAGCGTACCAAAGCCATGCGCATCATCCAATAATATTCTGAAATCGTATTTTTCTTTTAATGCTACCGTTGCTCTCAAATTACCCTGGTCACCGGCCATACCGAATACACCTTCCGTGATCACCAGTATGCCTCCTGCTTTTTGTTTTTCGTTTAAAGCCGTAGCTCTTTGTAATTGTTTTTCCAGATCGGCCATGTCGTTATGTTTATATACAAAACGATGACCCGGATGTAAACGTAAACCATCAATAATGCATGCATGACATTCATTGTCATAAACTATTACATCGTGACGGCTAACCAGACAATCAATAATACTTACCATTCCCTGGTATCCGAAATTCAATAATATAGAGTCTTCTTTCATTACAAACTGCGCCAGTTCTTGTTCCAATTGCTCATGATGGTCTGAGTTTCCACTCATCATACGGGCACCCATAGGAGCAGCTAAACCAAATTCGGCTGCTGCATCCGCATCTGCTTTTCGCACTTCCGGATGGTTTGCCAATCCCAGATAGTTGTTTAAACTCCATACAGTCATTTCTTTTCCGCGAAATTTCATACGGCTGCTGATATCACCTTCCAGTTTCGGAAATGAAAAATAACCATGTGCTCTTTCCCGATGCTGGCCCAAGGGCCCTGCATTATTCAATAAACGCTCGAAAATGTCTGCCATTTGATTGTTTTTTAAGAGTCCTGTTTTTATGAAAAACTGGCGCAAAGTTAAGGGTTTAAGAGTTAACCCCAAAAGCGGTTCATAACCAAGCCATACCGATTATAAATTTATTCTTTAGGAAAAAAATAATCAGATATTTTTGAAAAAAAAGAACATGAAGAAAAGTTTTCTATTCATCTGTATACTCTATTCTGGTTTCCTGATACAGGCTCAATCACAATCGGTACCCCGTCCTAAACTGGTAGTTGGTTTAATGGTTGATCAAATGCGTTGGGATTTTATTTACAGGTATTACGATCGCTACAGCAGCAATGGATTTAAACGCTTGCTTCAACAGGGTTTTAATTGCGAAAATACGTATATCCCTTATGCGCAGACAGTAACAGCAGTTGGGCATAGTACGGTATATACTGGTTCAGTTCCTGCTTTTCATGGTATCATGGGTAATGAATGGTATGATAAAAAATCCGGACGAAATATTTATTGTACAGAAGACAGTACGGTAGAAGTAGTGGGTGGAGTGAGTACTTCTGAACCCATGTCGCCTAAAAACATGTGGGCAACTTCTATTACTGACGAGTTGAAACTTGCTACAAACTTCAGATCAAAAACTATTGGAATAGCATTGAAAGATCGGGGTAGCATTTTGCCTGCCGGCCATTCTGCTGATGCGGCTTATTGGTATGAATCTGCCACCGGCAATTGGGTTACAAGCACTTATTATATGAACAGTTTACCAACCTGGGTAAATCAATTCAATGATAAAAAACTGGTGAATGCGTATTATAAAAATGATTGGAATACCTTATACCCGATGGCAACTTATTTACAAAGTGATAAAGACGACAGCCCCTTTGAAGGAAAATTTTCGCATGAAAAAGCCCCGGTATTTCCACACGATTTAAAGTCTAAAATCGGGAAAGATTTTGGGATAATCCGTTCTACTCCATATGGAAATTCATTTACACTGGATTTTGCAAAAGCTGCATTAATTGAAGAAAAATTGGGAAAGGATAATATCACCGATTTTCTGGCAGTAAGCCTATCTTCTCCCGATTATACCGGTCATCAGTTCGGGCCAAACTCTATCGAAATTGAAGACACTTATCTCCGGCTTGATAAAGAGATTGCTAATTTTCTGGCTTTCCTTGATAAAGAAGTAGGCGTAGATCAATACCTTTTATTTCTTACTGCCGATCATGCCGTGGCCCATGTTCCAGGTTTTTTGCAGGACCATAAAATTCCGGCAGGGAATACTTCTTATTCAATTACCGATCTGGGTAAAAAACTGGAGGGAAAATTTAGTGTTAAAAATTTAATCTCGGCTACTGCTAATTATCAAATTTACCTGAATGATTCATTGATTGAAAAAAATAAGCTGGATATATCGTTCATCAAACAATTTATTATTAAATACCTGAATGACCAACCAAATATTTTAATGGCATTCGATATGGAGAAAATTACGGAAGCAAATTTACCGACAGAAGTAAAAGAAATGTACTTAAAAGGATATAATGCAAAAAGGGCAGGAGATATTCAGGTGATATTGAAACCGGCATACTTTAATGGGTTGAAAACCGGAACAACACATGGAAGTTGGTATCCTTATGATGCACATATTCCATTATTATGGATGGGATGGGGAGTGAAACAGGGACGTTCGAATAAAACATATTACATGACAGATATAGCCGCTACATTGGCTGCCTTACTGCGTATCCAAGAACCAAATGCCAGTATTGGTAAGCCAATTACTGAGTTGATGAAATAGAAGTTTAAAATTTCTGATTTGATATTAAAAATGAAAGCCCCCGAATTTTCGGAGGCTTTCATTTTTATAAATAGTTCTATTTGAAATTAAACGCCTCTTTTCTTTTGCAGGTTTTCATTCAACGCTTCCAAAAATTCTTCGGTGTATAAATAATGTTCGCCATGATTTACATTGTTGCCATGAATACAAACAGCCAGATCTTTGGTCATTTTTCCACTTTCAACAGTTTCTACACAAACTTCTTCCAGGGCATGACAAAAATCGATCAACTCCTGATTACCGTCCAGTTTTCCACGAAACTCCAAACCTCTTGTCCATGCAAAAATACTGGCAATTGGATTGGTACTTGTTGGCTTACCTTGCTGATGCATGCGGAAGTGGCGGGTTACCGTGCCATGTGCAGCTTCGGCTTCCATTACTGTACCATCCGGGGTTACAAGGGTCGATGTCATCAAACCTAATGAGCCAAAACCCTGTGCCACCGTATCGCTTTGCACATCGCCATCGTAGTTTTTACAGGCCCATACAAAGTTGCCGTTCCATTTTAATGCACTGGCAACCATGTCGTCAATCAAACGATGCTCGTAGGTTATGCCCAATTCTTCCATGGTAGTTTTGAATTCATTTTGATAAACTTCTTCAAAAATGTCTTTAAAACGGCCATCATATTTTTTAAGAATGGTATTTTTAGTTGAAAGATATAGAGGCCATTTTTTTGTAAGTGCCATGTTGAAACAGCTTCTTGCAAAGCCAAAAATACTATCGTCTGTATTATACATGCTTAATGCAACACCATCGCCTTTAAAATTGTACACTTCAAAAACTTGCGCTTCTCCGCCGCCTTCTGGCGTAAAGGTCATGGTTAATTTACCTTTACCTTTTATAACGGTATCGGTTGCACGATATTGATCGCCAAAAGCATGGCGGCCAACTATTATTGGTGCCGTCCAGTTAGTAACCAAACGCGGTACATTTTGCATAACAATGGGCTCACGAAAAACAGTA
>JAYWCV010000118.1:0-12470 GCA_043780275.1 Chitinophagaceae bacterium | reverse complement strand
GCAGAATCTGTACAACCCGTTTCATCTGCCACATAAACTTTATAGCGAATACTATCTATTGTGCTGTTAAAAATGGCAATGGGATCAGCAATATTCGTTGCAGATAAACCGGTTGATGGTGTCCATAAAAAAGCATCTCCGCCACTTGCATTCAATTGTAATGGCTGGCCAACAATGACAGTCGTATCTTTTCCTGCATAGGCATTTACTTTCGGTTGTATAAAAACAATGACAGTATCTCTGCCAGGTTTCGGACAACCAATGGTATCTCTTGCCGTTAATATATATTGTGTTGTAAGGGCTGGACTTGCAATGGGGTTTAAAATACGAAAATCATTTAAAGAAACAATAGGAGACCAGGAGAATGAACTACCTACTATTTGTCCGTTTAATTGTGAAGCAGCATTAAAACAAACTATCGTGTCTCTGCCAGCAAAAGCTGAGGGATATGGAACAACTCTTACATTGAGTTGAGCATTTGCCTTGCATCTGCCTACAAATGCAGTTACCTGGTAAGTTGTATTTACTAATGGCCGGGCAATCGGATTTTTTAAAGTAGGATCATTTAAAGATGTTGTAGGGGACCAACTATATTGAAGCCCGTTTGATATAACACTTAATTGTACCGGATCAGTTTGACAAATGATCGTATCGGATCGGGGAATTAAAGAAATCGTTTGTAAGACCCTGACATTTACTGAGTCTTTATTTATACAACCATTATCGTTTAATTCTACAAAATATTTTCGATTAGCAGGAGGGAAAACCAATGGAGCGGCAGTTGCGGGGTCGATGATATGCTGTAATGGTGTCCAGTTAAAAATCCCGGAACCAGATGCCTGCAATCTGACAGAATCGCCACATAATAAAGTATCCTTAAATGCCAGGTTAATAATTGGTTTATCTATGATTAAAATATCTTTTGTAATTATTTTGATACAACCTTTACTATTAGAAACCGTTAATTGTACTGTTTTATTTCCGGGCTGTACATATTGATAAGTAGGGTTTTTTAATTTGGATGTATCTGATGTGGTAGATAAATCTCCAAAATCCCATGACCAGGAATCTACCAAACCATAATCGGTAAGTGTATTATCAAAAAAATTGGATGGGTTAGTTACGCAAACACCAGAGGATGATAAGCCCGGAAAAAAACCGGGATAGATTTTTGCTAATGCGGTTGTTGAATCTGAACATTCCTGGTTTCTGTTGGTAACCAATTTAACAACATAGATTCCGGTATCCGGAAAATTAAAAGTTGGATTGGAAAGATTGGACGTATCTGAAGTCATATTTTTAACGCCAAAATCCCAGAAATAAGTTTTTATTAATGGACTGTTTGATGTGTTTGAAAAAGAAAGATTAAATCCATCACAGGTTATATATTCTGGTTTTAAATCGGCTGCAGCTATTGTACAGTCAGCCACTTTTATTTGTAAGTCCTTTCTTTGTGTTGCAATCTTTATTCCATTCCGATATTCATCAACACAAACAGTTAATACATAAATTCCGGGAGCAGGTCCTAACCCACTTACTAAACCCGTAGCAGGGTTTATTTTTACAAATGAACCAAGTGGAGCAGCTGAACTGAAAGGGAAAGCATATGAAATTGAATTATATGGAGGTGGAGGTGGAGGATTTGGATTTGGAGCAGTAGTACTACCACCATCAAAAGAGTCATAAAAATAATATCTCAAACTGTCGCCATCAATATCGATTGCGCCGAAATTATAAATAAGGTTATAGTTAGAACAGACAACAACCGTGTCGGCTCCTATAAATTTTGCACTACTGTTAACCGGTGCTGAAGAAATAGAATTATTACCTGGTATTTGAGCAGTAAAAGTTGCACCTGTTTGACCCGAACCCAGGATGTTATTTATACCACTAATCCGGCAACAACGTTGATAGGCAACTGTATACCCAAATGCAGTAGGAGGAAGGTCAACAGTAAAATTATAATAACCCACTTGGTAACAAACAACAGGTGCATTTGTAATACAGGGTCCCGGAGAATTCAGATTTAATGTTTCTACATTTGATAAAGGAATCGTACTTGCCCAAACGGATGAATTAGAACCGTTTTGAAATATTGAAATGGGTGCATTAGCATCTAATGGAGCTCCGGTTGAAAAACAGTCTCTATATAGTTTTAGTGTGATTCTGTATTGATGATTGCCGTTTGGTAATTGTTGGATGTAAGAATAAAGAATTTCTCCTCCGGTAATGTGTGCTGCAAATACAGGATAACTAAATAAAAGTGCGAAAAATATGATGGAGAGTAACTTCTTCATTTCGGGAAATTCAAAATGGGTCAATCATCAGTTCTTGACAAAAACCTTTCCAGTATGCGATTGTGTTTGTCCGTTTCTTCAAGCATTCCCATATGTGCAGCGTTAGATAGCACATGAAAATACGAAATATCGGGCAGATGACTTTGCTTTAATATGTCTGATAAAGGAACGGCTTTATCATGTTCCCCTGCCATAAATAGAATAGGGAAATTTGCGTTTTTTAAAACAAGTGTCCTGTCAGGTCTGGCAATCATTTGTTCGTAATACTGAATGATTGCTTTATCGGAAAAATAAGTAGACAATTGAATTTGTTCAGCAATTAATTCCGGGTTATTATTCTGTGTATTTTCAGAAAATAGGTTGGGTGTAGTAGTCTTAATAAATTCTGATGCACCATATTTTTTTATAAATTCAATTCCTTTTTTTCTGATTTCAATTTTTTCATCACTATCTGGAAATGCAGTTGAATGAATCAGTCCCAAAGAATTCAATAATTCCGGAAATTTTTCTGCAAAAGCAAGGCCAATATATCCACCCATGCTGTGGCCGAGAAGAGAGGCCCCCCAACCCCCCATTGGGGGGCTTTTGAAAGACTCCGATGTTATAGAGTCATTTGTTTTTTTCTTGCCTACTTCATGTTTGTAATCGATTTCTTTTGGTTCCTCATTTGTGGAGGTTGGAGGGGCTTCTATTTTCAGAATTTCCCAGATCACATCGGCCATGCCCTCCATACTCATATCTTCTATCATGTCCGATTTACCGCTTCCCGGAAGGTCAGGAATGATCAATCGGAATTTATCTTGAAGGAAATTGACCTGGTTTCTCCAGATACTGTTATCTTCTCCAAAACCATGAATCAATATTACCGGCTTGCCTTTACCAAAAAGCTTGTAGGTAATTTTTTTATGTTGATAAATGATTTCTTTCTGCATTATCTAAATCTTCTCTTAATGGAAACTGCAAAAGTGGAAATCAACAATAACAAGCTGATGGCCGCAAAAGATTTAGATAAAACATCGCCATGTTTTACAAAAAAGGTTTTTTTATCAGATACTGGAACATTCAATTTAATCGCAGATGCTTTATCCCATGGTTGCGGATAAATTACATTGCCCAACGGATCAATAAAACAACTGATACCTGTATTGGCACTTCGTACTACCCAACGCCTGGTTTCAATTGCACGGATTCTTGCATAGTTCATATGTTGTTTATAGCCATCGGTATTTCCCCACCAACCATCATTGGTAATGATGGTTAGAATATTGGCTCCTTTTCGAACATAATCTGTAACATAATCACCGTATACACTTTCATAACAAATGATAGGTGCTGCTTTATAATGATTTTGTTTATCGGTAAAAACGATTCGTTGCTTATCGGTTCCTAAAGTACCACTGATGCCACCAAAGTTTTCGAACCATGGACCCATCCATTTTAAAAAAGAGGGGAGTGTTTCTACACCGGGAACCAGTTTGCCTTTATGATAAAGATTAATACTTGTATCACTATTAAACAAGGCAGCCGTATTGTACGCATCGTAATAGAAACCGTAATTTTTATTATGTCTTGCTGTCGAAGAAGCATTTGCCGGGTTCGAACCATAGTTCCGATAACTATCGATGCCAGACAATAAACTTAATTGCGGATGACGGTTTAGAAAAGACCATACCGGATAATAAGATGGTTCTGTTTTTATCTGATCTTCCCAAACACCGGCAGCAATGGCTGTTTCTGGCCACACAACCAATGATGTGCTATCATCAATCTGCAATTCGGAAAGGGTTATCAATTTGTTTATTTGTGATTCCAAAGTCCCTACTTCAAATTTTTCGGCCCATGGGTCTACATTGGGTTGTACCAGTACTATGTTTTTTGTTGCCGTTGCTTTTTGCTGATCAACTATTTTTTGTTCATTCGTAGAAATCCAATTTGAAAAAAGAATAGGTATGACCAGGAAAGCAAACCAACCAATCAGTTTTTTATAATAACCAATTGATCGGCCATTGCTTTTAAATTCTGTACGGATGGCGAAATAAAAAATATTGCTTAACAGAACCCATAAACTGCCTCCACTTGTACCGGTATATTCATACCATTGAATCCATTCGGGATGTAAAGCAAATGCGTTGCCCATGGTTAACCATGGCCAGCTTAATTCCCAGGTGTGATGCAAATATTCGAATGCCATCCAATAAATAATCAGCGAGGAATAGCCTAAAATATTTCCAAATTTTTTCTTCGTTAAATGCATCAGCAAAAATGGAATGGACATTAAAAAGCTGTTAAACAAAACAGCGGCTACAGCACCCACTTCACTTGAATTCCAGATCCACCAGGTAGTGAGCATATTCCAAACCAATAAACTCAAAAAACTGAGTCCGAAAAATTTTTTCCAGTTTGTTGAATTGTTTTCTACAATTAAAAGTGGAACCCATGCAACAAAAATAAAAATAGTAAATACCAATGGCGGCCATGCAGCCCAGAGTAATAAACTGCCCAATAATGCGGTAAGAAGATTGCTGTATTTTTTCAAATGAATTCGTTTGACGTAAAAATAAATGTTGGCAGGTGAATAGAAAAATGAAATTGATATCTGATAATGTTGGAAAGTCTGGGATTCCTCCTTCGTCGGAATGACAAACTCTCTGTAAAGTAAAGAATTCAAACAATAAAGACTCTTGTCATGCCGAGGGACGAGGCATCTCAGAATGTACAAATCAAAAGCTATTCAACCTTATTTACAATTGGAGTGCTTGAGATTCCTCCTTCGTCGGAATGACAAGATACTGCGAGTTTGTAAAGACTTTACATTTTTAGGGTTTGTCATGCCGAGTCACGAGGCATCTCATATTGTCCTTTTATCATTGATACTTATTAATTGAGGGTGACAGCTTTTGCAATTATTTTTAATTTGTGGAGAATAGAAGGAGACTCCCGCTACAATGTAAAGTCTGAGATTCCTCCTTCGTCGGAATGACAAACTCTCTGTAAAGAGAAGAATTCAACCTACAAAGACTCTTGTCATGCCGAGGTACGAGGCATCTCAGAATGAACAAATCAAAAGCTATTCAACCTTATTTACAATTGTAGTGCTTGAGATTCCTCCTTCGTCGTAATGACAAGACAATGTTGCGGGTGGAAGAAAATACCCGCCACGGCGTAAAAAAATAATATGATTTTTATTAAGATAAACCACTATAACAGCTCTCTTCTATTGTTTTGAAATGAGTATTATGAGTTAATTAGTTCTAATAATTTAATAATATTTTTTTTGGCTTTTTCTAGAACTATTTTTTCTATATAACCAGAAGTTGTATAAATTCTAAACTTTTTTATCCCATGTTCTTTTAAATATAAGAGTTGCTGTTCAGTTATTATAAAATCAAGATTAAATCCAGTTGCTGCACTACCTAGTAGACTTATAGCTCCACAACCCGTACACGATATTTGATATTTTAAATTATATAAGGTAATTATAGAATCGCTATTAGTCATTAACAGTAACTCAGCTTTTTCGATTATTGAATTTACACTTGCAAGTCCCATTTTTAAATTAAGCCAATAAGTATCGTTTATTTTTCTAAATCGAAGATAACTATGATAATTGTCATTAAGTTTCTCCCACGATGTAGATTTAATATGATCTTTTGTAAACTCATCAATTTTATCCTCAACTATTTTTTGAGAAAATGATTGTATACTTATAAGAATAGCAAAATTTAATAAGAGTATTTTCATAATTTTTTGTTTTTTGCCACTAACACTCTAAAATATGATAAATGAATATAGAAAGTTAATTTTTTATACTTCATCTTTTAACAGTTTGTTTTTACACCTTTCTGTAAAGAGAAGAAATAGTGTAAAAACAAACTGTTAAAAGAATATTTGTCTTTATAATAAACAAATTTTCTATGATTTCTATAGAATAGTTCACAATATACTTTTTACAGGTTTGGCTCCTCTGGATCAAAATTAGCTATTAATATATCCCATTTTTGATTTGAGCACTTCAAGTAACATTCAACTTTTTACTTTTTCATTAAATTTCAAATATGAATTTGTATCAGCGACCCTTTCAATGAATAACCCACCTTTAAGCAATTCCTTTTTTATGGCTTCTATTATATAGTTACTTCAATATATTTGTAGAATAATGGATGATAATTCAAAAGCTTTTTCTTTAATAGCACTCGGGTTTAACGACTATATTGCTAGTAGACATTTAATCCATAGTGGGTTCATACTTCAAGGTGTGACACTTTCTAGTTCGGCAATAGAGAAATATTTGAAGTTTATCCTTGCCTATTATGGAATGGGGAAAAAAGAGATAGGTGTTCACCTTAACAGAATTGACAAATTGAAGAAATTACTTTCTGAATGTTACTATGACATTACTGAAATAATTGACAGTAGATTTCTAAAAATATTGGGGGATGCATATAGCATACGTTATTATGATGAATTAACTCAACCTGTGACAATTGGGTTTTTTATTAATCAGTTTATTGGCGAACTTGATTTTACAATAAACTTATTGGAAACAAAAGTCATAACTCACATAAATGACGAGAATGGTAATCCAATTTTAACACAATACAAGAAAAATATCGAGGAAAGAAATGAGGTTCTCTTTCTTAACAATTATATTTTAAATAATATCAGTAAAAAAGAGCATATGGAAAAAGAAGACTCAGGATTTTGTATTTATATTAATCCTCAAAATATTGTTCATGGAAATATTTTAGTTCAAGGGCACAAAATAAAAAACAAATACAATGACGGTAGAATGACTTTAATTAATATCAATTTTGACAATAAAGTTCAATAAGAAAGAAACCAAAAATAAACATTGCATTTGCAAAGTACTCACAGATCAAACAAATTTGTAGCTTTTAAAAATCTATGTTTCGGAAATTACTTCTTGCTATAGTTTGATGATTCTTTGGTAATCTCCACATCGTGAGCATGGCTTTCTTTCATGCCGGCGTTGGTAATTTTTACAAACTGTGCATTCTTTAATTCTGCAATGGTTTTAACGCCGCAATAACCCATCCCTGCTCTCAGTCCGCCTACAAACTGATATACAACTTCTTTCAGATATCCTTTGTATGCAATCCGGCCTTCAATTCCTTCCGGTACAAATTTTTTGATGCCATCTTCTACATCCTGAAAGTAACGATCGCTGCTTCCGGATGACATTGCTCCTTCAGAACCCATACCTCTGTATTCTTTAAACTTTCTGCCTTCGTAAATAATGGTGTCTCCCGGACTTTCTTCTGTTCCTGCAAAAATACTTCCCATCATTACACAGTCGGCACCGGCTGCCAAAGCTTTTACCATGTCGCCGGTATAACGGATACCACCATCTGCTATCAATGGAATATTTTTTCCTTTTAAAGCAGCATGCACATTCATTACGGCTGTTAATTGTGGCACACCTGCACCGGCAACTATGCGGGTAGTACAAATGGATCCGGGTCCTATACCAACTTTGACAGCATCCGCACCTGCATCAGCCAATGCTTTCGCTCCGGCTGCTGTTGCAATATTCCCGGCTATTACATCTAGTTTTTTAAAATTCTTTTTGATGGATTTCAGTGCATCAATAACACCTTTGCTATGACCATGGGCACTGTCTAAAGCAACAACGTCTACACCTACCTGCTGCAATGCAGAAATCCGGTCTAAAAGATCGGATGTAATACCTACGCCTGCACCAACCAACAATCTACCAAAAGAATCTTTTACGGCATCGGGGAAACTGTGCAGTTGAAGTATATCCCGGTAGGTAATCAAACCAATTAATTTACCGGACTTATTTACCACCGGTAGTTTCTCAATTTTATGCTGGCGCAGAATGTTCTCTGCTTTTTTCATATTGGTTCCTTCGGGTGCAATAATGAGGTTTGTCGATGTCATTAATTCATGCACTTTTCTTTTCGGGTTATCTTCGAAACGAAGATCCCGGTTTGTCAATATACCAACGAGTTTCCCACTTTTATCGATAATAGGAATACCGCCGATTTTGTTTTCTCTCATCAGGCGTAATGCATCGCCAATCGTTGCATCTGCAAGCAAGGTAATCGGATCCATGATCAGGCCACTCTCACTTCTTTTTACTTTACGAACCTGCTCTGCCTGTTTTTCAATGCTCAGGTTTTTATGAAGTATACCAATGCCGCCTTCCCGTGCAAGTGCCATTGCTAGATTGGCTTCAGTTACCGTATCCATCGCTGCAGAAAGTAACGGGATATTCAATTGGATGTTTTTGGTAAGGCTAGTTTTAATACTGACATCACGAGGTAATACCTGCGAATATGCTGGAACCAGTAATACATCATCAAACGTTAAACCTTCTTCTGAAATTTTGGGGGATTTGCCTTTTTTAGCCGGAGTATTTATTGTTGCCATGTGCAAAGATAAGATTTGGAATTAAACCTCCAATTTTTGCTTAAGCTTTGTTTAAATTAGCTTTAATTTTTTAATAGAGTTGATACATCTTACCGGGTAAACTGTTTATTACATTCAATAATTCAAGGTTTAAAATAGCTGCTGCTACAAAGCTACTGTTCAGTCCGCTGGTAAAATTGATATCGTCAATACTTGCAATGCCTTTATCTTTTAAAATATGCACGATGATTTTTTCATGATCAGTCAGTTCAATGAAAAGTTCTTTTTGTTTTTTCTTTTTATTTTTTTCTGCTTCTTTCCAACCCATCATTTCAAGTAGTTGTGATGCATCAGTCAAAAGAATCGCTTTATTGTTTTTAATTAAATGATTACAGCCGGCACTTTTCGAATCAGTCGTTTTTCCGGGAAAAGCAAACACATCTTTATTATATCCATTGGCTAATTCTACGGTAATAATACTGCCACCTTTTATTCCAGATTCTACTACGATGGTTGCATCACTCATACCGGCCACTATCCGGTTCCTGATCGGGAAATTATGTTTATCGGGTTTGGTTTTACTTTTGTATTCGGTCAATAATCCACCTTCTTTATACAAAATTTCTTTTGCCAGGCCTGAATTTTCAGAAGGGTAAATTGAGTCTAATCCATGAGCCAGCACGGCGATGGTTTTTACATTATTTTTTAAAGATGCTTTATGGGCAATAGAATCAATGCCATGTGCAAGGCCGCTTACAACAGAAATGTTTTGATCGCAAAGATCTTCAACTAGTTTTTCAGTTACTTGTTTTCCATAATCCGAATTAGTTCTTGTACCAATGATGGAAATCATCTTTGAATTATTCAGGTCGGCATCTCCTTTGAAATACAATAGGGTTGGAGAGTCGTAACAGTTCAGTAATCGTTTAGGATACAGATCATCGGTAATGAATAGGGCTTTGATCTTGTATTTCTCCATAAATTTTAATTCATTTTCTGCTTCGGAAAAATCATGGAAATCTCTAATGGACCTTGCTCTTACTGAACCAATACCTTCAATTTTTTCAAGCTCTTTAATTTTTGCTTTGAAAATTTCTTCAATATCAAAATGCTGTAATAATATTTTCGCCTGAACAGGCCCGATATTAGGAATTTGCGTTAAGGCAAGCTGGTATAGAAGTGCTGAAGACATGTTTATCATTAAAACTACAAATTACTATTCTGTTTTCAATTTTAAAACAGATTGAATCAATGATTAATTCGCCATCACTTTCATTTCTGTCCGGCGATTTTTCGATCGTCCATCTTCAGTTAAATTTGTTTCCACAGGAATTGTTTCACCGAAACCTTTATACGAAAGTCTGGACTGGTCGATTTTATTTGCCTGGAGATAAGTAACTACAGATTTTGCTCTGCTTTCTGATAGCTTTTGATTGTCAGTTACTGAACCGATATCATCCGTGTGGCCGCTGATTTGAATTTTCAATGACGGATTTTCTGTCATTAACTGTATCAGTTTATCCAGTTCAGTTTGCGATTCAATTCTTAGTTCAAAACTATTCAACGCAAAGAAAATATTTTTCAAAATAATACTAGCATTGACTTCTATGGGTTGCAGCGGAATATTTTTTTCAAAAGTAGAATCAGGGCTGACATTTTTCAGCGAAAAATTTTCAGAATAAAACAGGTATCCTTTTCTGTTTACATTGAATGCATAATCTTTTCCAACGGGTAGAGTAATCAGGTAAGTGCCGTCTTCATTAGTCTGCACTTTTGTTATCAACGCCTTTGTACCAACATCGGTTAACTCTGTAGTGGAAGCAATTCCTTTACCTGTTTTTGTATCAAATACTTTTCCTTTTATCCAAAGAGTTTTATAAGGTCTTACGTTTTCTCTTAATTCAAAACTATAAATATCCATGCCTCCTTTGCTATCACTGCGGTCACTTGATAAATAAGCCGTTTTGCCATCAGCAGCTACAAATAAAGTTCCTTCCCGGTTTATGGTATTTATCGGGTAGCCAAGGTTTACCGGATTGCTCCAAACGCCGTTAGGCCCACGACGGCACATAAACAAATCGTCATCTCCATATCCCTGTAAACCGGCAGATGTAAAATATAAAGTTTGGTTATCAACATGAATGAATGGCGATGCTTCATTACCTTTTGTATTGATTTGCGGGCCCAGGTTTTCAGGTTCACTCCAACGGCCATTGGGTAGTAAACGGCAAACATAAATATCGCTTCCGCCAAATCCACCAAAACGAGTACTCGAAAAATAGAGTTCTCTTTTATCCGGTGATAAACAGGGGTGAGACTCCCATTGGTCGGAGTTTACTTTAGAACCGAGATTAATTGCCGGGCTCCAGCCATTTTGAGTGTTATAAGAAATATAAATATCGCATCCACCTTGTCCATCGGTCCGGTTGCAACCCGTGAATACCAGCCAATTTCCATCTGCGGAAATTATTTGTGCCCCTTCATTCTGTTCAGTATTGATATTGCCGGGTAATGATTTTGCCTTCCCCCATTGATTATTTTTTTTATTGCTTGAGAAAAAATCCTCGTTCATGTTTTTCACTCTTCGGGTGAATACCAGTTCATCCCCATCAATAGTCAAAGAAGGAAAATATTCTGATTCGGTAGAGTTTACAGAGTCTCCCAGATTTACTGGCGTGAAAATATAATTTTTATAATCATTCTTTTTTTCAAAATCCACGGCAAATTCATAACTGATTTTACGATATTGCGCAGACTTAATCGTATTGGGGTTTAAATTTCTTTTTGTTAAAACGTAGTTCACGGCATCCAATGCTTTTTCAAACTTTCCAAGTCCCGCAAGATTTATGGAATAGGGAAGATAGTAACCGGCTGTATAAACACTATCTAATAGAAATGCTTTTTCATAAAATAAAATACTGCTATCATGTTTTTTTAGTTGTCCATAAACCCCGGCCAGTGATAGATAGGCATCAATATATCGGCTATCGGCCAGGATACTTTGTTGGAATAAAAAAATCGCTTTTTCATATTTTCCATCTTCCGCATTAGCAATGGCCTGCGTATAGGCAACGATTGCTCTTTTGTTCACTTTTGCCGGATCGTAGGTTTGGGAAAAGCCCTGAGAAAAAATCAAGCAGGAGAAAAAAAATAAAGAAAGAAATTTCATGTGTTCATTTTTATTTTTTTTGGAAACATATCCGCCCTGATGAACTCCCCGCCAGAATGTCTCAGTCGGGCTGGCGTTCGGACGGGGAATGTCCATGAAAATAATCATCCCGGTTGGTGAGTGAAATTTTGCTCATGGACATTTCATGGATTTAAAACTGGTTGTTCTTTAACGAATCTATTCTTTTTTTATTCCTTTTAAACCAATAAAATGTTAAGGATTAAATGATAAATTTTTTAAAATTTTTAATATAGCACCGTTAAGGAACATTAATAAGCTTATGTATTTGAAGGCTTAATTCCCACTTTGGATTGGCCAAAATGTAATCGACGATCATTGGAATCATTTCATCTGCTTTATCCCATTCGGGTTGTAGATAAAGTTTGCATTTTAGTGAAACCAGTGAGGCATATTTCTCGGCCCATTCAAAATCTGATTTATTAAAAACAACTACTTTCAATTCGTTGGCAAAAGGTAAAATTTCGGGTACTGGGGCTTTGAATTTTTTAGGAGATAAACAGATCCAATTCCAGTTTCCACTTAATGGGTATGCACCGGAGGTTTCAATATTTGTTTCAAATCCTTCACTTTGTAAAGCATTTGTAAGTCCA
>JAYWCV010000117.1:0-5072 GCA_043780275.1 Chitinophagaceae bacterium | reverse complement strand
ATTTTCATAGAAACTTTTTTATGAAAGGAAGCTTTTATTTCAGCTTCATCAATTCCATCTTCTTTCATATTTTTCCATCGGTCACTGTTTTTCATTGCTGCATCTAAAACATTTTCAAATCCGTTCCATACAGTTCCATTTCTTATTTTGCTTTGCCCATTCAATGCTTTCTGCAGTATGGGCATGTTTTGAGCAACGGCTTCTTCGGCATATTCCTGCATTTTTGGATTGATGGTGGTATAAATGCGGAGCCCATCGTTATAAATGTCATACAATTCCCCATCTGGTTTTTTAAGATCTTTTAAAATATTTTTGACTTCTTCTTTTAAAATTTCCCGGAAATAAGGAGCATAACCGGTGTTTTCATCCAGTTTTTTGTAATTAATTTTTATGGGAAGTGCTTTTAACCGGGTAGATTCCATGGGAGATATTTTCATATTTTTCTCCATTTGCCCTATGACAATATTTCTTCTATCCATAGCAGCCTTTGGATATTTTCTTGGGTTGTACGTGTTGTTTGCCTTGAGCATTCCTACCAGCATGGCAGCTTCTTCTATATTTAAGCGATCCGGTTCTTTTTGAAAAAAGGTTCTGGCAGAATTTCGGATACCATACACATTATCTCCAAATGGAACTGCATTCAGATAAAGGGCTAATATTTCTTCTTTTGTAAAGTTTCTTTCCAGCTTTACAGCGATGATCCATTCTTTTAATTTTTCTACAACCCGGAAGGCTTTGTTACGACTACCTTGTTCCAACAATGTTTTTGCCAGTTGTTGTGTAATGGTACTTCCTCCACCTTGTTTTCCCAGAAAAATCACTGCTCGGAAAGTAGAAATATAATCGATGCCCGAATGCTCATAGAATCGTTCATCTTCAGTAGAAACAAGTGCATCCAATACATTTTTAGAAATATCCTTATAGTCTATATTACTTCTGTTGCCCCGTTCACGGTAATATCGTCCCATTAAAGTTCCTTCTTCGCCATATACTTCAGAAGATTGTAATATGGATGGGTTTTCCAGTTCTTTCAAGGAAGGCATTTTGCCAAAAGCACCATAGCTGGCCAGCAAAATGATGACGACTAAAGCTAAGAATCCTAAAAAAGAAAGGCGCCAGAAAAAACGAATAGATGGTTTCATGAGGAAACTTTTTGGTATGTGTATATTAAAAACTTCTTTTTTAGAAGTTCATCAAAGCTATGAAAAGAGGGGGGTTCTCTGAAAAGAGTTTGGTTAAAATTTGCCCGGATAAATTTGCCTGAGAAAATTTTTATAAATGGACAATTCGGGATTTGATTTTAAAACTTCGAGATTCTTTTCCGAAATAATCAGGAACTCATATTTATCCTTACTCAGCCAGGGAGTAATTTCTGTTGAAGACAAGGCTTTTGAAATTTTTAGATAGTTCAATGCTGCTTCATCATTTTTAAAGCCTGTGATAGTTATCAACCGATTTTCTTTATCTAGGTCTTCCAGGTTTAACTGTAATGGAATAGCATTGAATTTTTCCCTGTTAAAACGGATATACGCATTCCTGGCTTCATTTTGAAATACCCGATCCACTTTATTTAAAACAATCAGAACGATATGAGCAGATTGAGGTTCATTTTTAAAGGAAGTTATAGTAACAGGTTCGGCAAGTTTTTTGGAAATGCTATCAATGACTTGTTTTTGTTCCGGCTTTTTTTCAATAACCTGTACTCGAGATGGTATAAAAGTTTTTACCGTATCTGGGATAACGTGAGCTTTTTGTTCTACCGGTCTTGTAATGGAAAGATTTTTTAATTCTTCTTCAATTTCATTTCTACGACTTAGTACGTCTAATAAATTAGATGCTTTTACCGCAATGACAGTGCCTGTATGGGACGTAATAATTTCATTTAATGATAATTTCGCTTTCTCATCTTGTCTTTGTTGAATATAATAAACAGCTTCAATATAGAGCAATTGAGGGGTCCAGTAGTTTTTATGATAAATATTATCGGCTTCTTTCTTTTTAACTATTGCCTCGTCAAATTTCCCTTCAATGAATAATTGATAAATAGATTCGTATAAAAGGGTTGCTTGTTTTTCAGGCTCAGAAATCTCCGGATTTTTACCTGTATTTACAATGGTTGCATAATTACTGGTTGCATGCTTTTCACTTAATTCTTTTTTGAACTTCGATGCTTCCTGTTGTTTGCCCGATTTATTGTAACAGTAATAAAGCTTGAATAAAACTTTATCCATTTGTACAAAAGAAGGGAACCGATTTCTTAATTCTTCAAAAGTTGAAATCATCGCTTCACAATCTTCTACAGCATCTGCATACAAAATTCCCAGATCGAATAGGGCGTTTTGAATACTGTCTTCAACAAATTTTATTTTTTCGGCAGTTAATGGTAGTCTATTCAACAATGATTCATAACTAATGTCCGAAGTTTCGGGTGTACTCTGTGGTTTTGTTGGATCTGTGAGGGTATTGTCCGACACATTATTGTTTTGTGTAGAAATGGCTCTGGCCCTTCTCCAATTATCAACATTGGGCCTATTACCCCATCGTGTTTTAAAATCTGCAGCACCTTTAACCCTTAGTGAACTGTTGTAGAAATACCATTCTCCCTTTACTTGGTTAGTAGAAAACAAATCTGGAATATTAGTATTCGGCTGAAGGCTAAAATCGGAGGACAATTTTTGATCTTCATCTTTAAGTCCGCTTTGCTTCCGGATTTGCTTGACCAGTTTTTTAATAAATTCTTTCCTTTCTTCTTCTGGTAAACTGGCAATATGTATTAAACTGTCCTGCCGTTCTATTACTTCAATATTGAATGCAATTTTGCTTAAAAATTCTTTTCGATCATTGATCTTTTCCGGGTTTTTTAATACCGGATCGTTTGTATTTATGCTGTCATAAAAATTCGCAGCAGCACGGTATTGTTTTTTAGTGAATGCAAATTCGCCAAGTTGTAAGAAGGCTTTATTTCTTGCTGTGATGTCAGCATTATCATACTTGATACTATTCTTAAGCAGAATCATCGCGGCATCTATATTATTTCTTTCCAGTTCCATTTGAGCTGCCATATAATAAATGATGTCCCGGTAATCTTTGTATTTATCACGTTGTGCCATCTTCAGCAAACTGGAAATATTCCGGTCAATATTATTTTTCCCATCGGTTTTATTTACCCGAATAAGATTCAATCTTCCATAGATATCCAGGATCGGGTCTAAGGTATGGTTGACCGAACGAGCAAAATATTTTTCCGACTCAGCATCGTTTCCAGCTTTTTCAAAAAGCTGTGCAGTCAAAAACTCCCAACGGGCTTTTTCTTTTTTTGAATCGGCATTTATTAAGGCTTTCGACAAATAATGTGCTGCACTATCCCAGATATTGTTTTTATAAAACCATAAGGCCTGCATCTCGTATAAATCGGGTTTTAATCTTTTGGGGAATACAGGATCTTTTCTTAGGGTTTCAATTAAGCCGGCAGCTTCAGCAAATGCGTTTCTTTCCAGGTTTGTTCTAATCATCCATATGAACGCATCGTTTCTGCTTGGTGGTACACTGAATATTTTTTTGGGAAGACTGGTTTTTTCTTTAGTCGCAATGGAAAGTGCATTATTCCCATCCATTCTGCTTCCGATATATTTGTAATAGCCATCCTTTTCTTTTTCTGCAAAAGAGTAATTAATATATTGGAACGTATAGTACGCCGAATCAAATTCTTTTTGCAAATAATAGGAGATTCCCCAAAGCAGGTACAAATTATCAATCCAATCATTTCTAAGATCATGTAAAACAATTCCGGTTGATGATTTATAAATGACCGAGTCCAACTGTTCTTTGTCGCGTAGGGTTTCATCCAGGCTAAAATTGTAGAAGGATAATAATTCGGAATAATCATCCTTATATGCAGATTTTGCCGACTCTACAATTTCATTCAGTTTGGTATTGGCATTAAAGAAATAATTGTAATGGGTAAATCCATTTTGAAAAAATCTTTTTGGCAAGCTGAACTTTCCCAGATCCGACTTTTCTGAACGAAGAACCCTTGAATCCAGTTCTTTTGGTTTTTTAATATCCAGTTGTTCTCCTTTCTGCCCGAATGAAGAATTAGGTAGATGAATAAGTATCAGGAAACAAGTAGTAAAAACGAACTGAAATGCAATTCTCATTATGTGCGCAATCTATTGTCTTATAAACTGATTTTCAAATCTTTTATTATAAATTGCTGCTATTATTTTCCTTTAAAACCTATATTTAAAGGCTTATATACAAATGGGTATTTATTACCTTTATTTTTTAAACGAAGAATGTGATGAAATTGGATGCCGGTTCTACCTTAAAACGATTGCGAAACCGATACCGGTTGGTGATCATGAATGATGATACATATGAGGAGGTGGTAACTTTTAAACTTTCCCGTTTGAGTGTTTATATTGTTATGAGCAGCATCTTTGTTATTTTAGTTGGTTTTACGGTTGCTTTGATTGTATTTACTCCCTTGAAATATTATATACCGGGGTATGATGATCTTAGATTGGGCAGAGAGTATCGAAACTTAAAATTCAGGACTGATTCATTAGAAAAGCAAATTCATTTTCAAGGACAATATATCGATGGGATACAAAAAGTTTTAAGTGGAGATATATCTATAAAACTCGACACAACAAAAATTATTGTGCCTAAAGATGAATTTAGTAATGAATAAAACCATAAATTATGTTTAAGACAAAATCTGAAACGAACATGGGTAATGAAAAATTAAACTCTTCCGGTAATGGAACAACGCTTATTGGACAGGGTACCAAATTAAAAGGAGATATCAGCAGTGCGAATGATATCCGGATTGACGGTACTATAGTAGGTAACATCAACTGTCAGGCAAAAATAATTATTGGCGCAACAGGGTATGTGGAAGGAGATATTTCCGGCAACCAGGCAGACATTGTAGGTAAAGTATCCGGTAATATTAAAATAAAAGATATTTTATTGTTGCGTGGAGATTCGGTTGTAGAAGGAAATATTTTCGCGGCTAAATTACAGATTGAACCAAGTTCAACTTTCAACGGACAGTGTCATATGGGTGC
>JAYWCV010000116.1:0-7090 GCA_043780275.1 Chitinophagaceae bacterium | reverse complement strand
ATTATCATACCATTTCATCGCAAACTTTCAGAGAGCCTGAAAAACTTAAATACCTGAATAAGTTAATGAAGCTGCATCCGGATGAAATCTAACTGGCATTAGATCTCTTCATTTCGTGTAAAGCCTTATTCCCATCGCGGATTCTTTTACACAATATTTTTATCATTCCTTTACTTACTTCCGGTCTTAATTCCATCAGGTCATAAAATGGTTCCTGGTCTATCCGGAATAATCGGCAATCTGTTTTTGCAATAACACTGGCCGATCTGGTTTCCGTATCTAATAAAGCCAATTCGCCGAAAAAATTATTTTCTCCTAATGTCGCCAGTAAATGTTTTTCTTTAAAAACTTCCACAATACCTTCGAGGATTACATACATACAGTTTCCCGGATCTCCTTCTTTTACAATGACCACATCTTTTTGAACATCCTGTTCCTGCATCAGGTGCGAAATTTCTGCCAGAATTGTTTCAGGGGTTTCTTTAAAAATTGAAAGCGATTTTAATAAAACCACTCTTTCAATAATCAGGAGGTTGTGATGATCTGTATGTTGCATAACATGGCTTTGTTAAGTTAATTAATTTTAATGTTCCTTTTTTATATAAAAAGAAGCGATATGCTTGCTTGTTTCTGATAATAATTTATTTTTTGAAAGCATGTATTTCGAATATAATTTTTCGGTAATAATAGCTGGTTTTTTTTTTAATGAATACAGCAAACAGGCCTTTGTCCAATCATTGTAATGATGCTCCGGATCTTCCATTATTAAAGTTAAAACATCTGATTCGACAAATTGTATATCGGCCTGATATTTTAATAAGGATGAAGTTTTAAAAATCAAATCGGTTGGTTCATGAATAATACAGAAAAGTGTAGCAAATTCTTTATGTACACTCACTTCAATCAGTTCGAAGGCATTAGCTGTGGACTCTTTCGTGCCTAATTCAAACCCGGCCATGGCCTTACGTATTTTTGTTTTATCATACAGAAACGAAAAAATATAAAGACATTTTTCTTTTAAATTATCCAGTTCTATTTCAAGTGCCCTGTTCAGTAAAGAATAAACGTCTGGTTGCTTCCTGAAAAATTTAAGTTGAAAGGTCATTTCAGTTGAAATATGCAGATACGTTTTTAATAATGGTATGAAAAATTCATTATCCCCTTTGCAATGAAAATTAAGATGATAAAGTGATGATAATATCAAACCTGAATCCTGGGGAAATTGCAAGATGGCATTTTCTAAAATTTGGATTGATTCTTCGCCACCAATTTTACGCAACAACCTGAGTAGCTTTCTTCTTTTGGTATCAATGGTATTGCTTGATGCGAAATAATCTTTTAATATTGGTAAACAAGCTTTCTCCGATTTGAAAAGTGCATGTAGATATATGCTGTCATTTTTATTTGCAATGAATTTTAATAATACAGCGTTTATCATTTCCCTGTTTTCTGAAAAACTAATTAATTCTAATGCCATCATATTCAATTGCGCATTGGAATCATTCAGGTAAGAAAGGATATAATTTTTAAAGTTATCTCTGCTGTGTAGTTTTTTTAAAATAGTTAAGGCATTTATTTTATGGTCAATCTTATCGCTGTTTAAAAGCGACAAGAGATAGTCATTTGCATTTTCTATTTGGTTGTTTTTCGGATTATTAATGATGGCGATGACTGCAGCATTAATTACAATCTGATCATTGTGTTCAAAAAAGGATGATATATCTTCTGTCAAGTCAAGTGTAGAAACAGTACTGATAATATTGGCTAATTGAGCGGGGTCTTTTTCAATTAACATCATTTCTTTTAATGTAGGTAATAAGATATAATGTCCTTTTTGCTTAATGCCTTGAATAGCCTGTTGCCTAACTATATGAGATGGATGTCTTAATGCAGATTCAAAAAATAAAGAATGATCGATGTCTTGTGTTTCTGCCAAATGTAAAATGGTTAATGCCTCTTTATCATCACTGGATTCCATTTTACGTAAAAGTATCTGAATTGATTTTTTATCCGTAATCGAAATATCCCGTTCATGTAGAATTCTTTTGTGTATTGACTCAGTCAGTAAATGTTCATAATGTTTGTCTACAAAAAATGAAAACAGGATCCATAAAACAGTAAGAACAATCAACAGAATACACAAGGTTTCAAACTGAATGACTTGTTGAACGTTCGTTAAAAACAGTAAAACAAAACCGGTAATAAAAAAAGCAAATGGATCCATTAAACCCTTAATTAATGTATGCCCTCTGAGGCGTTGATTTGCAGGAAGCGGTTGCAATGTGGCAAGCATCACCGGCGATTGTATGGATGACCGGAGTACATCAACAGAAATGGCCATGATACCGAATAAATAAAATATCATCAAATTGGATGATATACCTGCATAGTAAAATGAAATGATACTGAGAATTAATAAGAATACGGGTGTAATCATCATGGCCGTTTTTAAACCTAATTTATCCAGTAAACGGCTGGTGAAAACAAGTTTTACAATTAAGGTTAATCCACGGCTGACTGCTAAAAAAATGGCAAAAAATCCAGCCATGTTTTTATCTGAATGAAATTGTTGTTTTACAAATCCATAAAATACATAACTGGCAATCAGGTAAAAACAAAATGAAAAGAAAGACAGAAAGGAGAGTGTACGAATGAGCTTATTATTCGAAATGGCGGCAATCAGCGTTTTTATTTTTTCTGTTGCAAAATGATGCGGTTGTTTTATTGGCTGATGTATGTCGTGATTGGAATGACTGATTTTTTTAAATTCTTTTGTTCTTGATATGAAATAAAAAATGACAAATGAAATAAGCAAACAGGCAAAAGAAATCCAGAGTAGATTTTCCGTACCAAATACCGGTACTAATAATGCAGCAATCAAATAACCGATCATTTTCGCCGGAAGATCTCCACCACTCACTATGGCAAATAACCGCTTGCTTTGTCTTACATCAAATAATAAAGCTACCAATCCCCAGAATTCCAGATTATTTAGTAAATACAATAAATAGTAAAAGGCCAGCATCAGGTATAAATACAAATGTGCATCAGGTGTGATGAAAAGCCGGAAAACTAAGATGACGATCGAGTTGAAAATTAGTACGGAGAAGATCAGATTTTTGGTAGATAAACGATGTTCCAGTTTATTATATACAAAACTGATTCCCCAAAGTAAAATTGCCGTGATGATATAAACATGTGGAAGTTCGCTGGCAGGATTGTTTGTTAAAAAAAGGGAAATGGAGGCCGTAAAAAATAAAGCGATCGCAGCTCCCTGAAAAAATTGAAATACAAATAGTTTTGTGACCAGTCGTTTTTCAGATTCCCGGATCTTTAAAAATTGGGATATAGTTCTCTTGTTTTGCAATGTTTATAGATTATAACAGCTTTAAATGTAATTAAATATTTCTTTATGTCTGATATCCAAATTATTAATTTTGAAATACCTGTGGAGCATGCCGTTTTCTCGCCTATCTGTAATAACTTTCAAGCAAAATCATATTTATTAAATGGCTGAAATATTCAATACAAATAATGCGGCAACTCCATTAGGTGCTTATCCACACGCAAGAAGGGTAGGAGATTTAGTATTTCTCTCCGGCATTGGCCCAAGAAGTCCGAAAGATAATTCTATCCCCGGTTTGAAATTGGATGATAAAGGAAACCTTATTTCTTACAACATTGAGATGGAGACCCATGCCGTTTTTGCCAATGTGAAAGCGGTATTGGAAGCCAGTAGCAGCAGGTGGGAAAATATTGTCGACGTAACTGTTTTTTTGACCAACATGAAATCAGATTTTCCTGTTTACAATAAAATATATGGAGAGTATTTTAAAAACATTCAGGCTTGTCGTACAACCGTTGAAGTTAAAAGTTTACCAACACCCATTGCCATCGAATTAAAAGTTATTGCTACCGTCGACAAATAATGTTAGTTTATGAAAACATCAGACAACTATAATAGCAACAATGGAATTTAAAAATACCTTACTGTTTGCCCAGCATCTTGATTTGAATGATCCGCTTAGGTCTTTCCGGAATAAATTCTATATCCCCTTAATCCATGGTAAAGAATGTATTTATTTTACCGGCAATTCATTGGGACTTCAGCCAAAAACAGTTAAAAAATATGTCGATCAGGAACTTGAAGACTGGGCCAGAATGGGAGTTGAAGGACATTTACTTGCTCGAAATCCATGGTTGCCATATCATGAGTTATTCCCGCAACAGATTTCAAAAATTGTTGGTTCAATGCCAGAAGAAGTGGTTGTAATGAATCAGCTGACTGTAAATCTGCATTTGTTGATGGTTAGTTTTTACCGACCTACACAACAGCGTTATAAAATAATTTGTGAAGCAAAAGCTTTTCCCTCCGATCAATATGCGATGGAGTCGCAGGTAATGATGGCCGGGTTCAATCCGGAAGAAGCCATCATTGAAGTAAATCCCAGAGAAGGAGAACACACAATCAGAACGGAAGATATTTTAAAAGTAATTGATGAAAATAATGATTCAGTAGCCTTGGTTTTATTTGGAGGTGTAAACTATTATACCGGTCAGGTCTTTGACATGAAATCCATAACAGCTGCAGCACATGAAGTTGGTGCATATGCTGGTTTCGATCTGGCTCATGCAATAGGTAATGTACCACTTCATTTACACGACTGGGATGTGGATTTTGCCTGCTGGTGTTCGTATAAATATTTGAATTCAGGTCCGGGTGGAGTAGCCGGTGTCTTTATAAATTATAAACATGCATCTAATCCGACATTTCCACGATTTGCCGGTTGGTGGGGATACACAAAAAAAAGCCGCTTCAATATGGAAAAAGGTTTTGAAGCAATCCCAACTGCAGAAGGATGGCAAATGAGTAATGCACCAATATTATCCATGGCTGCGCATAAAGCTTCACTCGATCTTTTCGAAGAAGCTGATATGGAAAACTTATTGGATAAAATGAAACTTTTATCCGGGTTTCTTCATTTTGTTTTACATGATATTAATAATAAACAACCCGAAAAAATTATTGAAATTATAACGCCGGATTCTGAAGAGGAAAGAGGCTGCCAGGTTTCTATATTCATGCTGAAAAAAGGTAAAGAAGTTTTTAAAGAACTGACTGCACAAGGGGTTATTGCCGATTGGCGGGAGCCAAATGTCATTCGGGTTGCTCCTGTGCCGATGTATAACAGTTATGAAGAGGTTTGGAAATTTGGAAACTTGATTGAAAGAATTTTGGGTAATTAAGATTGAAAATGAAAAAGGATAAAATCATTATTGTTGGAGCAGGTTTGGTAGGCTCTTTACTTTCTATATTTCTGGCAAAAAAAGGTTATGCTATAGATATGTATGAAAGAAGGTCTGACATGCGGCAGGAAGATATGTCTGCTGGCCGATCTATTAATCTGGCATTGAGTAACCGGGGAATAAAGGCATTGAATGAAGTAGGTATTATGGATGAGATAAGAACTATGGCCATTCCAATGCCGGGACGGTTAATTCATAACCTGGATGGGTCCACCGTTTTTCAGCCTTATGGAAACGAAGGACAAGCAATCAATTCTGTTTCAAGAGCTGAATTGAATGGCAAATTGATGGACCTGGCAGAGCAATATGCTGTGAATATCATTTTCAATAAAAAATGTGCCAGTATAGATTGGGATAAAAATGAAGTGAAGTTTGAAAAGGAAGAAAGTGCTGAATCAGAAATTATTCCATTTGAATTATTATTTGGTGCCGATGGAGCTTTTGCCGCAACCCGCTTACAGCACATGCTTCGACATGATAAATTTGATTACAACCAATATTATATCGATTGTGGATATAAAGAACTGACGATACCATCGGGCACCAATGGTTCTTTTTTATTAAAGAAAAATGCATTGCATATCTGGCCACGAAAAGAATATATGTTGATTGCATTGCCGAATATGGATGGTAGTTTTACCTGTACTTTATTTTTCCCTTTTGAAGGAGAAAAGTCTTTTGATAAATTAGATAGCCCGGAGAAAGTCCGTTCGTTTTTTGAAAAAGAATTTGCAGAAGCAATATCACTTATGCCTGACCTTGTCGAACAGTTTTTCAAAAACCCGATTGCCTCTTTGGTAACCGTAAAATGTTTTCCCTGGATCAATGAAGATAAGTTTTCGTTGATCGGTGATGCGGCTCATGCAGTTGTTCCTTTTTATGGTCAGGGTATGAACTGTGGATTTGAGGACTGTTTGGTTTTGAATAATCTGATTGATGAATTTGATCATGATTGGAAATTAATTCTGGAGAAGTTTCAGGATCTGCGAAAACCTGATGCAGATGCAATCGCAGATATGGCCATTGAAAATTTTATGGAGATGAGAGCTAAAACAGCCGATCCGAAATTCCTGTTACAGAAAAAAATTGAAGCAAGAATGCAGGCAAGATATCCGGAACTTTGGGTGCCATCATACTCACAGGTTACATTTCGCCCCGATATCCGTTATTCGGATGCATTGAAAAATAGCCGCAAACAGGAAACCATCATGAAAGAAATTATGGGTCATCCTGGCATTGAAAAATTATGGGAAACGGATGAAATAATAGAAATGATTTATTCTAAAATTCAGGAAGCATAACTTCGCAACATGACCCGCCAGCAACTGATCGATCAGATTTTTTTAAAAAAAACATATTTGTGCGTTGGTTTAGATACCGACTTAGCAAAGATCCCCAAGCATTTATTGAAAGAACAAGATCCCGTTTTCGAATTCAATAAACAGATCATTGATGCTACTAAAGATCTTTGTGTCAGTTATAAAATCAATACGGCTTTTTATGAAGCCAATGGAGTTAAGGGTTGGGAGTCGATGGAAAAAACAGTGAACTATATTCCAAAAACACATTTTACCATTGCTGATGCAAAACGGGGAGACATTGGAAACACATCTTCTCAATATGCCAAAGCATTTTTTGAGACATTAAATTTTGATGCAATTACGGTTACGCCTTATATGGGTGCCGATAGTATTTTACCATTTTTAGAAGTTATAAATAAATGGACCATTGTTCTCGGACTTACTTCTAATTCAGGATCGAAGGATTTTGAGTTGCAAAAATC
>JAYWCV010000115.1:0-5001 GCA_043780275.1 Chitinophagaceae bacterium | reverse complement strand
GCATGCTATACTTTTTTCTGAATAAAATTCAAATTACAACTTATATAGCCGATTACAAACGGTTATAATCGAATACTTACGTGAATATTCGGTTAAACTCCGGCTAAAGGTTAATCACCGTCAGATCTTTGTTTTGTCAAATCGATTATGGTTTGACTGAGATAACAAATTTCTAAAACCTTAAAACAAAGAAACATGTATGCACTTAAAAACAAAGTTCAGTTAATTGGAAACCTGGGCACTGCACCGGAAATCAGAACGTTGGAAAATGGAAAGAAATGGGCAAAAATTAATCTTGCCACCAATGAAACTTATCGCAATGCAAGTGGAGAAAAAATTACCGATACACAATGGCACACGGTTGTGGCCTGGGGTAAAACGGCTGAAATAGCCGAGAAATACCTGGCAAAAGGAAGTGAAGTTGTTGTGGAGGGTAAACTGGTAAACAGGTCTTATACCGACAAAGAAGGCATCAAGAAATATATCAGTGAAGTACATATCAATGAATTGTTGATGCTGGGTGGAAAATAACAAATACTCTATTATGCAAAAGGCCCTTCAATGAGGGCCTTTTTTATGTAAAACGTTGCTTAATTCATATTTTCAATAACCATGGCACTGGCACCACCTCCGCCATTACAGATGCCCGCAGCTCCATAACGGGCATTATTGGCTTTCAAAACATTGATAAGCGTAACAATGATTCTGGCTCCGCTGCAACCCAAAGGATGCCCTAAAGAAACAGCTCCACCGTGTACATTTACTTTTGAAGGATCCAGATTCATTCGCTTACTGTTTTCTATTCCTACTACTGCAAATGCTTCATTCAATTCCCAGTAATCAATGTCTTCCATTTTCAATCCTGCTTTTGCCACAGCTTTTGGCACTGCCAAAGAAGGCGTTGTAGTAAACCATTCAGGTGCCTGCTCTGCATCTGCATAGGCTAAAATTTTTGCAATGGGTTTCAAACCAAGTTCATCCGCTTTTTCCTTACTCATTAAAACAATTGCGGCAGCACCATCATTCATGGTACTTGCATTAGCTGCCGTCACTGTTCCTTCTTTATGAAATGCAGGACGCAGTCCCGGAATTTTATCAAATTTTACATTGAACGGTTCTTCATCCTTATTAAAAATTATCGGGTCTCCTTTTCGTTGAGGAATTTCTACCGATACAATTTCGTTATCAAATTTACCGGACTCCCATGCGGCTTGCGACCGCTTATAACTTTCTACTGCAAAAGCATCCTGATCCTCCCGGCTGATATTGCATTCTCTTGCACAAAAATCGGCAGCATTGCCCATGGCCTGTCCATCGAAAACATCAGTTAGTCCATCTTTTGCCAAACCATCAATCAACACATTATTTCCGTATTTATTTCCCCAACGCATACTATCAACATAAAAAGGAACATTACTCATACTCTCCATACCACCGGCAACTGCAATATCAGCATCGCCTAATAAAATGCTTTGAGCCGCTTGTGAGATAGCCTTCATTCCACTTGCACAAACTTTGTTTACAGTGGTACAGGCAACTTCGTTTGGAAGACCTGCAAATTTAGCTGCCTGCCGTGCCGGAGCCTGTCCCAGGTTAGCCTGAATAACAGAACCCATTAAAACATCCTGTACCAATTCCGGTTTGATACCAGCTTTATTGATAGCTCCTTTAATGGCAATGGATCCTAATTGAGTTGCTGATAGATCTTTTAATGAACCACCAAAACTTCCAATGGCGGTACGTACCGCTGAAATAATATATACTTCCTTCATGATTTTGATAAAATTATTTTGAATTGTAAAGATAACGAATGTTGGTTTTGGAAAATATAATTGGCTTGAATGAACATAGAAATAAAAAGTCCATTTCGGGAAAATGAGATTACAAAATTCGGATTAACTAAATGGAAAGAGGTAATACCTCAAGCCATTGTTAAAAGTATAATTACTTATATTGCCAAATTATTTAACTAATGGCAATTTATATGGAAAATTTTGAAAATTTAGTTTCAACATTAAATTCAATAATCTGGAGCAATGCGCTGATTTTTTTACTTTTGGCAATTGGTGTTTATTTCACTTTGCGAATGCGATTTTTTCAAATAAGACATTTTAGAGAAATGATCCGCCTGATGATTCAGGGTGAAAAGTCAACCGCAGGAATTTCCTCTTTTCAGGCGTTGGCTGTTTCTTTATCTGGACGTATAGGAACCGGAAATATTGCCGGTGTGGCAACAGCCATTTTTATTGGTGGTCCGGGTGCCATTTTCTGGATGTGGTTGGTGGCTTTTTTAGGCTCCGGTTCTGCATTTATTGAATCTACACTTGCTCAAATTTATAAAAGAAATGAAAAAGGTGAATATCGCGGAGGACCGGCTTACTATATTGAAAAAGGGTTTAATAACAAATTTGGGAAAATATATGCTATTGTTTTTGCCATTGCAACCATCTTTGCCTGTGGTTTATTATTGCCGGGTGTACAGGCAAACAGTATAGCTGCCGCAGTTAAAAGTGCTTTTGGTTTTTCTCATTTTGCTACAGGTATTTTATTAGTTGTTTTATTGGGCCTGATTATTTTTGGAGGTATAAAACTCATTGCTAATGTTGCACAATATGTGGTTCCTTTTATGGCGTTGGCATATATACTTGTTGCTATCATTATCCTTGTAATGAATTACGAAAAGATACCAGGCGTCTTTATGCTTATTATGGAAAGTGCTTTCGGTATGAATGCAACGTTTGGAGGTATTATAGGTGCCATGATAACTATTGGGGTTAAACGAGGTGTATATTCCAACGAAGCAGGTCAGGGTACCGGAGCTCATGCGGCTGCTGCGGCCGAAGTATCTCACCCGGCAAAACAAGGTTTTGTACAGGCTTTTTCTGTTTATATCGATACATTGTTTGTATGTTCAGCCACTGCATTTATGATTCTGATAACCGGCATGTACAATGTAAAAGGCACGGATGCTGAAAAACTGTTAATTGATAAAGGCGTTTACTATACACAAGATGGAGTGAAACATGTAGATGGATCACCAACATATACTCAGGCGGCAATCGACAAAGCATTTAGTGGCCAGGAACAATTTGACGAAAATTATATTGGGACAGGAAGCTATTTAGTTGCCATAGCACTTTTCTTTTTTGCTTTCACAACCTTAATGGCTTATTATTATATAGCAGAAACCAATGTTGCTTATATTACTCACACCCGTGGCGGTCCATTGCTGATGCTTTTATTGAAAGCAGGAATTCTGACGGCCGTTTTCTTTGGTTGTATCCGTACAGCTAAAATTGCCTGGGATCTGGGAGATGTTGGTGTGGGATTGATGGCCTGGTTGAATATCATAGCCATTATTATCCTGCAGAAACCAGCTTTGCTTGCGTTCAAGGATTATGAGAGGCAGAAAAAAGAAGGGAAAGATCCGGTTTTTGATCCGAAAGCTCTTGGCATTAAAAATGCTGATTTTTGGGAAAAAGATAATATAGAACCTGTCAAATTGTAAAACATTTCTATTTGTTTAAAAAAACATAAAGACCTTTCAGTAAAGTTTTTTATTCAATAATTAATTAAGCTCATTTTATTAAACATTTCGATTAAATAATAAAACCAGAGCATTTGTTATGTACTTTTACAAAAATTTAGATACATGAAACTTTTTGTTGCCGGACTGCCTTACGATCTTGATGATGCGGAATTGGAAGAAATTTTTGAAAAATTCGGAGCTGTAATTTCTGCTAAAGTAGCCATGGACAAAGAGACTGGCAAAAGCAGAGGATTCGGTTTCGTTGAAATGGCTGAAAGTTCTGATGCAAAAGAAGCCATCGAACATTTGAATGATATTTCGTTAGGTAAAAAACCGTTGGTTGTAAAAGCTGCTGAAGAACGACAGGGAGGAAGACCTTCCGGTGGTGGAGATTCAAGAGGTCGTGGCGGATATGGTGGTGGCGGAAACGATCGTTTTAATAGTAACAGAGACGATAACCGGTTTAACCGATAAAATATAAAAATATTATTTTACTGAGAAGCTTGACATCGTTTTGTCAGGCTTTTTTATTTTACAATCAAATCTCATTTTTTGGGTGCATTCCAAATTGTTGTCGGTTGGAGGGACACCAACCGAGGCGGCCCGCCGTGGGCGGGTTCCTCACCGCCCACAAACAGAATGGTCATGCGACAATTTGGAATGCAACCCATTTTTTTGCTTGAATAATTTGATTTACAATGACTATATTAGTTGAACTAAATATTATCTTAAAATTAAAGTTACTCATGGCGAAAAATAAAAGAAGAAGAAAAAATACCGGGCATCAGGTACATGCAGAAGGTAAACAAAACAAAAGGTCGTCTAAAACATTTTTTAGTATTACAGGTGCCGTTTCCGGATTTGTTGTTGCATTGTTTGCCAGTGAAAGAAATTATATATGGATGGCTACGGGAACCTTGGCTGGAGCTCTACTTGGTTTCAAACTCGGACAGTATATTGATAAACAGGTTTCGTAATTGTTTTAATCAGGTTTATTCATTTCAATCACAGCAATCCATTATTACAAACCAGCTCGGATGCTTACAAAACTGTTATTGAAAAAGGATTTCAAGTAGCCGGTCAGGGACAAAAAATACTATTGAAATAAAAAAAAGTCCTTTAGCGGACTTTTTTTTATTTCATAATTTTATGCAAATTCTTCTTTCTCTGTTTTATTATATTCTTCAGTCAATTTCTTCTGAAGTTCATACGGTACTTTTGCATATTCATAGAATTCCATTTTATATTTTGCTTTACCCTGTGTGATGGATCGTAATGAAGATGAGTATCCATCCATTTCTGCCAGTGGAACTTTTGCATTTATTTTCTGAAAATTCCTTTCAGCTTCCATACCTTCTACCAAAGCCCGCCTACTTTGAAGATCACCCATTACTGCACCCGTCTGCTCATCCGGACACATTATTTCTACATGAAAAATCGGTTCCAACAATTGTGGATCAGCATCCCGGAAA
>JAYWCV010000114.1:0-3081 GCA_043780275.1 Chitinophagaceae bacterium | reverse complement strand
ATTTGCAATCCCCGGGCAGCAATGCCCCGTCGTTCATCATAGCCGATGTGGTGAATTACATAATCGCAGCCCAGGTTTTCCAGCCATTTAGCTGCTGCTACCATGTCTTCACAACCAAGATTATCGCCCATTACTTTTACGCCAAAATCACGTCCGGCATTTACTACGCACCTGATGGTTTCTATATGTGCCTTTGCCATTACTACTACATGTGTTGCACCTGCTTTTGCCATCATTTCAGTTTCCAGGTAGCCGCCATCCATTGTTTTTAAATCAGCAACAATGGGTACACCGGGAAAGGCTTCCCGCAATTTTCTTACACCATGCAATCCTTCTGCTAATATCAGTGGCGTACCCGCCTCCAGCCAGTCTACTCCTGCACGCATGGCCATCGCGGCGGTTTCCAGTGCTTCGTCAATATTGGTAAGATCAAGAGAAATCTGAATGATGGGCTTCATGCTTTTACCAGTTTTATTGAATTGAAATTGTAAGGCAAATATTTTATACGATGTAATTGTAATGAAAAATCATCGTAGAATTTTAATTTTTCTCATGGTAATTGCTCACCAATTAAATTATATTTTCTGATGCTGTTTTAGGTGGTACACAATTAGATATCCTTCACAACATTTTGAATTATTTAAGAATAATCAGCGTCCTGAAGACATTAAGTAAAGTTCTTTGAACATCATGCTATTAAAGCGTTTCAGCGGAATTATTTTTCAAACGATTTGAAAAATAATTAGTCAGCTCACTGCCACCCGCCGTGGGTCGTGTCTCCACGACCCACTAGTCAGCATATTGCCTTATTTCAATTATTTCTTGCATTTTTGATTATTATTAATTACGGTAAAGGCCGCACCATAATATCTTTGAAAAAAACAATGCTTTTAGGATCGTGGCCCTGCAATGCGAAAGTGCCGTTGGCGATAACTCTTAGTGCATGACCTTTTGGTGGAACAAAACCATCCGGCTGTATCCAATCGCATACTACTTTATCGTTAATTTTTGTTATTACATGTTTACCTTCTACCCTGATGTATTCAGTAAACCATATATCATCTTTTACATACACTTCTTTTGTATCCTGAATATCGTAAAGCCCGGCGGTTCTTTTCCAGTCGGTGTGCGAATTATTTACCTGTACTTCAAATCCTTTATCCGGAAAACCTACGGGCTGATACATGGTGTGAAAATAAATACCGGAGTTGGAGCCCGGCTTCGTCATTACGGTAGCCTTCATCTCAAAATTTGTAAAATTATGGTCCATTACCGGGCCATCATAAAATAGGTGAGAGCGTACACCGGCAACTTTAATAGCACCATCTTCAACAGAAAAAGTACCCGGTTTTTCACTGGCTTTCCAGTTGTCAAGGGTCTTGCCATCAAAGAGACTTATCCAGCCTTTTCCGCCTTTTATTTTGTTAGAGTTAGAACAGGCCATCATGCCCGTTGCCAACGCAAAAACCAATACAATTTTTTTCATACAATTTTTTTAAATAATTATAAATATTTTAGCCGGTAAAACGGTAGGACGTTTTTTTTTCTTTTTCCCGCTTTAGAGACAAAACAAAAACTTAGTTCTTCAATTAAATTCCTAAACTCCATCCTTGCCGGTATTCTCTTTTTACAAATTGATTAGCTTCGTCAAAATTGGTAATTTTCATGTCTTTCGCATTCCATAATAATCTCTTTCTTCCGGGATAAATACTCCTGCCTTTATCATTTTTTGTTTCGAGGTTCCAGCTGCGGATAGCAAGGTTGCCGATGAGGATACTCTCTGTAAACGGGCCTGCATATTCAAACGGAGAACTTGTTTTTAATTTACCATAACCTGCAATACAGGCATTAACCCATTGTAAATAATGTCCCTCAGGAACCCTTGCAATTGTTTGCGCAGGCATACTAGTATTTTTCATTAAAGAAGAAGGTAATAAGCGTGGATTTTCGCCATAGCAATCTACCAGCATTTTACTTTTATCGCCAATAAACATCGCTCCTCCGTCATTACCGCCAAAGGATTCGCCGGTAAGTAATTCTTCCGGCAGCGGCGGCATTATACCCCCATCATACCAGGATACTTTTATTTCTCCTTTACCATCTTTTCTCGGATATTTTAAATGGATAACAGAAGCTGCAGGATACCCATCAGGATATTTTGCTTCCTTACCATCTGCCGTCCAGCTTTTAGGGATACTGCATTCTACTTCTGAGGGGAAATCAATGGGTAAAATTCTAAAAACAGGATCCATCATATGACAGGCCATATCTCCCAATGCACCTGTACCAAAAGCATTAAAGCCACGCCAGTTCCAGGGCATATAAGCAGGATTATAATCAATGTATTTTGCAGGGCCCAGCCAAAGATTCCAGTCCACTTCTGCCGGCACAGGAAAGCTGCCGGTTGGTGTTGGTAAGCCTTGTGGCCATATCGGACGGTTTGTCCAAACATACACGGTGTGCACATCGCCCAGTAAATTGGCATCGTACATTTCTTTTGCCTTTCGAACGCCATCACTGGATCCTCCCTGGTTGCCCATTTGCGTAACCACTTTGTACCGGCTTGCGGCATTGGCCAATACACGGGCTTCATAAATATCGTGTGTTAATGGCTTTTGCGTGTACACATGCTTACCCAATTGCATAGCCGCAATGGTTGCAACAGCGTGTAAATTATCGGGTGTTGAAATATTACAGGCATCAATATTATTTTTTTCGGTCAGCAACATTTCGCGGTAATCTTTATAATATGTTGCTTTGGGATATGCTTTTCTTGCTTCAGCCGATCTGCGTTCGTCCACATCACATAATGCAACGATGTTTACATTCGGACTTTTAGAGAATTCTTTTAAATCGCCGTACCCTTTTCCACCGGCACCAATTGCCCCGATATTTAATTTATCGCTTGGGGCTATATAACCTTTGCCACCCAAAACATGGCGGGGTACAATCATAAAACCTGCAGAAACCAATGCTGCATTTTTTAAAAAACTTCTTCTTGATATGTCTGTTTTTATATCATTTTTTTTACCTTTTTTCATACTGATTTTTTTTGAATGAATAAAAAATAACCTGATTAAA
>JAYWCV010000113.1:0-9764 GCA_043780275.1 Chitinophagaceae bacterium | reverse complement strand
CCATTAATTGCTGAATACGACTATACGAATGCGTTTTTAAAAACCACACTGCAGGGCAGACAAAACAATATGTGGCGTTATGCAGAAATGCTGCCGGTTAAAGAAGAAAGAAATATCGTCAGCCTTGGTGAGGGAATGACCCCCATGTTTCCATTACATAAACTTGCCGACCGGTTTGGATTTTCAGATTTGTTACTGAAAGATGAATCGTCTAATCCTACAGGTTCTTTTAAAGCAAGGGGTTTAAGTATGGCTGTATCTAAAGCAAAAGAATTTGGAATAACTCATTGTATCATACCAACAGCCGGAAATGCAGGCGGTGCACTGGCTGCCTATTGTGCAAAAGCCGATATACAATGTACGGTAGTAATGCCCACCCATACACCCAAAATTTTCAAACAGGAATGCGAATTGTATGGTGCTGAGCTAATTTTAATGGATGGCTTAATTAATGACTGTGCAAAAAAAGTAACAGAAATAAACAGGGACGGACAATATTTTGATGTATCTACATTGAAAGAACCTTACCGGCTGGAAGGCAAAAAAACCATGGGCTATGAAATTGCAGAACAACTGAACTGGCAGTTGCCCGATGTAATTATTTATCCTGCCGGTGGTGGCACGGGTTTAATTGGCATCTGGAAAGCCTTTAAAGAAATGATATTTATGGGATGGATCAACGGACCTTTACCAAGAATGATTGCCGTGCAATCAAAGAAATGTGCGCCAATTTTATATGCATTAAAAGATCCTGTTAACTGGAGAAATAATTTTACACCTGAAGCTACCATTGCAAATGGTTTGGCTGTTCCCTATCCTTTCGGCATGAATATGATGCTGCAGGTTTTAAAAGAATCTGATGGAACCGCAATTGCAGTAGAGGAAGAAGACATAGTAGACGGAGTGAGGGAAATTGCAAAAACGGAAGGACTGCTGATCTCGCCTGAAGGGGCTGCTACATGGAAAGCATTATTACATTTAAACCAGGCTAAAAAAATTGCTTCATCAGAAAAAATATTACTGCTGAACACCGGAAGTGGTTATAAATATTTGGATAATTTAAATTGTTAATGAATTTAGCTTTCCATGAATTGTACTCTTACATTTCAAAATCCGGAGAGTGATCCCTGCAGAAACCTTAAAACAAAGGAGAGGCGGTATGCTGCAAGCGGCAGCTTATTTTTTTCTCTTAGTCAACAAGCTGAAACTGAAAATTTTTTGGTTATATTTGTCCTGTTGAAAAAGCTGACCGCCATATTATTACTGCTGATTTTTATGTGTGCTAATACAGAGATAGGACAACTATTGAAATTACCTGTATTGATTCATCATTATTTAGAACATCAAAATGTTGACTTTTCGACTTCTTTTACCGATTTTTTACATAAACATTATACCGAAGAAAATAGCCACCCGTCTACTAATAATGAACATGAAAAACTACCTTTTAAATCTCAAGATGTAGGATTTTCACAGATCACTTTAATTTATCAGTTGCCAGTAGGTTTTGAATTACAGCTTACTAAACCGGCATCAAGTAAAGAAAAAATTATTTATACTTCCGATTTTTATTCGTCGGCTATTCTCACTAAAATTTGGCAACCGCCCAGATTCTGTTAATTATTTTTTTCTCCATTGCATAAAGCAATTATTGCTTTATGCCTGTCATGCTTGCTGTATCCTCAATCGGCATCAAAATTTATAATGATTAATCTTTCTGTGCTATGCTTAATAAAATCATTGCCTTTTCTATAAAGAGCAAACTCATCATCGGTCTTTTTATTGTTGGCCTTATTGGTTATGGAAGTTACCAGATAACCAAACTGCCTATTGATGCCGTACCGGACATCACAGACAATCAGGTGCAGGTTATAACTGCCGCCCCAGCATTGGCGGCGCCGGAAATAGAGCGGCTGATTACTTTTCCAATTGAACAGGTAAATAATAATATACCGGGTTTAAAAGAAATCAGGAGTTTTTCAAGGTTCGGTTTGTCGGTAGTTACTATTGTGTTTGATGATGCAACTGATGTGTATTGGGCAAGGCAACAGGTAACAGAAAGATTGCAAAGGGCTGAAGAACTAATTCCAAAAGGATTTGGCATACCGGAATTGGCTCCGGTTACCACAGGATTGGGCGAAATTTATCAATACACTGTTCGACCAGAGAAAGGGTTTGAAAACAAATTCAATGCAATGGAGTTGCGAACCATCCAGGACTGGATAGTTCGAAGGCAGCTATTAAGCGTTAAGGGAGTTGCAGAAGTGAGCAGTTTTGGAGGCTATCTGAAGCAATATGAAATTGCTGTTGAACCTTCCAAACTATTGGCAAACAATATTACCATTAATGATGTGTTTGTTTCACTTGAAAAAAATAATCAAAATACCGGCGGCGCATATATAGAGAAAGGGCCGACCGTTTTATTCATCCGCAGCGAAGGTTTGGTTGGTTCTTTTGATGACATTAAAAATATTGTGGTAAAAAATCTTTACAATGGAACACCACTATTAATCCGGGATATTGCAGACGTAAGGTTGGGCAGTGCAACAAGGTACGGGGCTATGACCTATAACGGCACCGAGGAAGTATCGGGTGCCGTAGTAATGATGCTGAAAGGGGCAAACAGCAATGAAGTAATTAAAAACATTAAAGAACGGATAATACTAATACAAAAAACGTTGCCGGAAGGTATCATGATAGACCCCTTCCTTGACCGAACAAAAATGGTGAACAACTCCATAAGAACTGTAAGTAAAAATTTATTAGAAGGTGCATTAATAATAATATTTGTTTTAGTCTTGTTTTTAGGAAACCTGCGTGCAGGCTTTTTAGTTGCATCTGTAATTCCATTATCGATGTTGTTTGCTATCATTATGATGAATTTATTTGGTGTAAGCGGTAACCTGATGAGTTTGGGTGCATTGGATTTCGGGTTAATTGTAGATGGTGCTGTAATTATTGTGGAGGCTGTGATGCACCGGTTAACACACAGCAAACATTTCGACAAGGTTAACAAATTATCACAACAGGAAATGGATGGAGAAGTAAAACTGTCTGCCAGCCGCATGATGAACAGTGCTGTGTTCGGGCAAATTATCATTCTTATTGTTTATCTGCCCATTTTCACTTTGCAGGGTATAGAAGGAAAAATGTTTAAACCAATGGCACAAACGGTTGCCTTTGCTTTATTGGGGGCATTCATTCTTTCGCTCACTTATATACCCATGATGAGTGCCTTATTTCTAAGCAAAAAGATTTCACATAAAAAAAACTTTTCTGATAAAATGATGGAATATTTTGAACGAAAGTATCAGCATACCTTAGAAAAGGCATTACAAATACCTAAAATAATTATCGGATCTGTATTGGCATTGTTCACTGTTTCCATTTTTATTTTATTTCAATTAGGTGGTGAATTTATTCCATCGCTTCCCGAAGGAGATTTTGCAGTAGAAACACGGGTATTACCCGGCAGTAGTTTAAATACTTCCATTGAAGCTGTTTCACAAGGTTCAAGAATTATTTTAGAAAAGTTTCCTGAAGTAGAAAAAATAGTTGGCAAAACAGGTAGCAGTGAAATACCTACCGACCCGATGCCCATTGATGCCTCAGACATGATGATTATCCTGAAGGACAGGAGCGAATGGACCTCAGCAAAAACTTACGAAGAACTGGAGGCAAAAATGAGCAGGGAATTGGAGGCTGTGCCTGGGGTTGCATATGGTTTTCAATACCCGGTAGCTATGCGGTTTAATGAATTAATGTCTGGTTCAAGGCAGGATGTTGTTTGTAAAATTTTTGGAGAGAATTTAGACAGCCTTGCCCTTTATGCAAAAAAACTGGGCAACATATGCCAAACCGTACAGGGTAGCAGCGGGTTATATGTGGAAGCCGTAACCGGTATGCCTCAGATTGTTATTCAATACAACCGGGCTACCATTGCACAATATGGTTTAAATATAAGTGATATAAATAAAGTAATAAACACTGCATTTGCAGGGCAAAGCAGCGGTATAGTGTATGAAGGTGAAAAACGTTTTGATCTGGTAGTACGATTAGATGGTGAAAAAAGAAAAGAGTTAACAGATGTACAAAACCTATTAATTGCTACCCCAAAAGGAACACAAATTCCATTAAACGCGGTGGCTGACGTTGAAATTATTGAGGGGCCCAATCAAATACAAAGAGAAAATGCACAACGAAGAATTATTGTAGGTTTCAATGTTAGAGGCAGGGACATTCAAAGCATGGTGAAAGAACTGCAAGAGAAATCAGAACTGCAAATGAAACTACCTCCGGGTTATTATATTACATATGGTGGTGCATTTGAAAACCTGGAGACAGCAAAAAAAAGACTGGGTATTGCAGTACCGGTCTCTTTGTTGCTTATTTTATTAATGTTGTATTTCGCATTCAATTCAATTAAACAAAGCTTGCTTATTTATACAGCTATTCCACTTTCTGCTATTGGTGGCATATTAGCTTTAGCCATTCGTGGCATACCATTCAGCATTTCGGCTGGCGTGGGTTTTATAGCCCTGTTTGGTGTAGCTGTGCTAAATGGAATAGTGTTGGTTGCCGAATTTAACCGTCTTAAAAAAGAAGGCACCAAAGATTTAAAACGAATTGTTCTTATGGGAACTAAAATTCGATTACGACCGGTTTTAATGACTGCACTTGTAGCATCCCTGGGCTTTTTACCAATGGCATTAAGTCATGGCGAAGGTGCTGAAGTTCAACGACCCCTTGCAACAGTTGTAATTGGTGGTTTACTGATTGCCACATTCTTAACATTATTTGTTTTACCAATCTTATATATCATGTTTGAAAAAGGAATTTCACTAAAAAGAAAATCACCCATTATACCTACAGCCGTTTTATTATTACTGTTGTTTTCATTTCTAAATACCGGAGCTCAGGTTACAATCTCTTTACAGGCCGCAACTGACTCTGCAATCAAAAACAACCTCTCTGTAAAAAACGAAAAGCTAAGAGCGGAATATCATCAAAAATTAATACAAACATCAAAGACGATCCCACGTACAAATGTTTTTGGTGAGTTTGGACAAATGAACAGTTTTTTTGTCGACAGCAAAATTGGTATTTCCCAAACTATCAGTTTCCCTAAAGTTTATATCAATCAAAAGGCATATTTAAATGAAGAATGGAAAAGCAGTGTGTTGCATATTGCTGTAAAAGAAGCTGTATTAAAAAAACAGGTGGCACAGGTATATTACAGTCTGTTGTACTTAAAGGAAAAGAAAAAAATATTACTTAAGAATGACAGCTTGTACTCCGAATTTTTAAGAAAAGCGACGCAACGTTTTGATAAAGGCGAAAGCAATATCCTGGAAAAAACAACTGCCGAAAACCTGCGAGGGCAAATTGGCTGGCAACTATCTCAATTGCAGCAAGACATGGAGTTACAGCAAATTCAATTTCAATTAATGTTAAATACCACCCGCTTTTTTGTGCCGGATGAGCTGGCGTTTAAACTTAATATTGTTCTGAATGATGACATGGCAATGCTGCATGCACATCCCGCCATGCAATATTTAAAACAACAGCAACAAATAGCAATAGCCGAAACTCAGGGAGAAAAATCAAAGCTGCTCCCCGACATTATATTTGGATACAACTTAATGAGCATGAAAGGAGATGGGGCTGATAATAAGACTTACAACAGCAGCCCACAATTTCATTCCGTACAGCTCGGCTTGGGAATACCTTTATTTACCAGCAGCCAAAAAGCAAAAATTAATGCTGCCCAAATAAAGGAAGCCGTTGTTGCAAACGAATATGAATTGAATCTGAAAAATTTTAATGCCGTTTATCGATCCGAAATCGCCCAATATCATAAATATTCAGAAGCGATCCGCTATTTTGAAACAACTGCATTGAGAAATTCGGATATCATTGTCAATACTGCCAACAAACAATTTATAAACGGGGAAATTAATTATCTGGAATGGGTGCTGTTGGTTAATCAGGCAATATCCATTCAAAGCGACTATATAGAGTCTGTAAAGAACAGAAACACATCAATAATAGAAATCAATTCATTTATAACTAAATAACTTCCATGAAACAATTAATACTCCTGATCAAAATAGCCGTTCTGCTTACCGCATGCAGTGCCAATAAAACAGAAAAACAGGAACCAGAAAAAACAACAATAGAAGACAAAGTAATCCTTACTGATGCACAATTAAAGAATGCCGGCATTCAATTGGGCAAACCAATGCAACAATCTATTTCATCGCTGTTAAAAGTTAACGGCCAGATAGATGTACCTCCTCAAAATATGGTTTCTATTAGTATGCCTTTAGGTGGTTATTTAAAATCAACAAAGCTATTGCCGGGAACGCATGTCAACAAAGGGGAAGTATTGGCTGTAATGGAAGATCAGCAATACATACAATTGCAACAGGACTATCTGACAGCCAAAGCGCAGTTTAGCTTTAATGAAAATGAATACAACCGGCAAAAAGAACTGAATGAAAGCAAGGCAACCAGTGACAAGGTATTTGAACAAACAAAAGCCACATTTCAAATACAAAATATTCTTATTAAGTCTTTGGAAGAAAAATTAAAATTGATTGGATTAAACCCCAATAAGGTAAACATCAACAGTATTTCAAGAAGTATTAATATTTATTCACCTATAAATGGTTTTGTATCGGCAGTAAATGTAAACATTGGCAAATATGTAAACCCATCTGATATATTGTTTGAACTGGTAAATCCAACAGACATTCATTTAGCTTTAACAATTTTTGAAAAAGATATTGACAAACTTTTTATCGGGCAAAAATTAATTGCGTATACAAATAGCCAACCAGATAAAAAATATCCTTGTGAAATTATATTAATCGGCAAAAGCTTATCCGCCGAAAGAAGTGTAGTTGTGCACTGCCATTTTGAACAATATGCCAAAACATTATTACCGGGCATGTTTATGAACGCAAATATTGAAGTAAAAAGAAAAAATGCATGGGTTTTACCTGATGACGCCATTGTCCGTTTTGAAGGCAGGCAATATATTTTTATTGCTAAAGCCCATAACCAATTTGAAATGTCAGAAGTACAAACAGGTAATTCGGAAGATCAATTTACAGAAATCATCATTAATGAAAAACTATATAATGAAACTTTTGTAATTAAAGGAGCTTACAATCTTTTAATGAAAATGAAGAATACGACAGATGAATAAGAATGCAACAAAGTATTTCTCAGATGAACAAAATAAATATCTCATCAATGGCTTATAACAATTAGGCACGTTAAAAATTAATATTGATTTGACATAGAAAACAAGGCTTTATGATTTTACCCGATCGGTTAATCCCTTCAGAAATCATCAAATAGAAAAGAAATTTTTCTATACCATTCATGCTTCACTCATCACTTTAGAACTCATTGTTTATGTTGATTGATTATATTCGATTACCAAAATATTATTCTCCTCAACAACTGTATTATGAAAAATATAAAAACCTCCCTGTTGATTTTGTTGCTGATGCCGGTAAGTATTTGTATTGCACAAAGCAAAGACTCCCTGACGGTTGCGGCCATTATAAAAGAAGCCACCGAAAATTCACAATTGGAAAAACTGGCTCATGAATTTATTGATGGTATCGGACCAAGACTGGTCGGCTCACCTAAAATGCAGCAGGCCCATGACTGGGCAGTAGCTAAATATACCAGTTGGGGCATCACGGCCCGAAATGAAAAATGGGGTGAGTGGCGTGGTTGGGACCGTAGCCTTTCTCATATTGATATGATAGCTCCATGGAAAAAATCCCTGGAGGGAACACAATTGGCCTGGAGCCCGAAAACAAAACGAAAAGGAAAAACTGCGGAACTTATTATTATACCTGACCTGGCCGACTCGATGGCATTTCAGCAATGGTTGCCCAATGTAAAAGGAAAGTTTGTGATGATCTCGATGCAACAACCAACCGGCCGCCCAAATTATAACTGGGAAGAATTTGGATTGAAAGAGTCTTTTGATAAAATGAAAAAAGACCGGGATGCCCAAACAGAAGCATGGCGCAAACGCATCAGTAAAACAGGATTGAGTAATAAGAACCTGGCTTTGGCATTGGAGAAAGCCGGTGCCGCCGGTATCATCGGTTCCAACTGGTCATCGGGTTTTGGTGTGAATAAAATTTTCAGTGCCAACACCAAAAAAATTCCAACGGTAGATATTGCATTGGAAGATTATGGATTGCTATATCGTTTTGTTGAATCCGGAAAAAATCCAACCATCACGGTACAAACCAATTCAAAGGAAACAGGCAGGGTGCCTACATTCAATACCGTAGCAGAAATAAAGGGAACAGAAAAGCCGAACGAGTATGTGATGTTATCGGCCCATTTCGATTCATGGGATGCGGCCACAGGTGCCACTGATAATGGTACAGGTACCTTGGTGATGATGGAAGCATTACGAATTTTAAAAATAGTGTACCCAAATCCCAAACGAACTATCCTTGTCGGACATTGGGGAAGCGAAGAGCAGGGATTGAACGGGTCGAGGGCTTTTGTTGAGGACCATCCCGAAATTGTAGCCAACATTCAGGCTTTGTTTAACCAGGATAACGGTACCGGACGTGTGGTAAATATGTCGGGAGCCGGTTTTGCCCATGCAAAAGATTACCTGGGAAGATGGTTGGCCACTGTTCCTGCCAATTTTAAGAAAGCATTGGTTGCTACTTTTCCGGGTTCCCCAGCAGGTGGTGGCTCTGATAATGCATCTTTTGTTGCAGTAGGGGTTCCGGCTTTCAGCCTTGGTTCGCTGAACTGGTCGTACTTTAATTATACCTGGCATACCAACAGGGATACTTATGACAAAATTGTTTTTGATGATGTTCGCAATAATGCAATACTGACTGCCATCCTGGTTTATATGGCTTGTGAAGATCCTGAAAAATCTTCCCGGGAAAAATCAGTACTGCTGGCAAATCCAAGAACCGGTGAACCGGGCCAGTGGCCTAAACCCGTAGCACCAACCAGAAAGGGTGGAATGGATAAATAAAAACGATTTAACTCTTTTATGATTGATGGGGATTTTTATACGGCTCATTGTTTCTGAAATTGGATGAAGTGTTCATGCACTTTTATTTAGCAGCGTTTCTCAGGATGTTTCTTATAAATTAATTTTATATTTTTAATATAGTTGAAGATGATAGAACAAACAGAAATGACGGTTACAACCTGGCATTTTCATCCACAGGAAAAAGATGTTGAAATAGAATATGTAAGCAATTTAACCACTCTGGAGCTGATGAAAAAAAGGGCGACTACTAAAAAAGGGATTGCCTGTAAATTAAGTTGCCGTTTTTTATATCGTACCGAACCTTTACTGGATTATGTTGGCGAACACTCTTATGTCATCGACCTGGATGATGTAATCGATATGGCGGAACTGCGGAAAATGATCAGGAACAGTTTTTCAAACTTTACTGAAAAATTTGAATTCCGGAAATTAGGCACCGCAGTACAAAACTGCAGCTTGTTTCCATTGGATGAAAACAATTTAAACCTGGATGAGATATTGCCGTTATTGGTTTAATTAAAAATCGCTTTGGCTTTTGCATTCATCTGAAATAATGAAAATAAAAGTAGACGATACGATCCGTTTGGAATTTCCGCCGTGGTTGCTGTTCTTCCTTCACCAACCACTTATTTAGCAAGTAACTTGTATTCGTAAAAACATAATTGGTTGTTGGTAAGCTCATCACATTGCTTCGCTACATACC
>JAYWCV010000112.1:0-10900 GCA_043780275.1 Chitinophagaceae bacterium | reverse complement strand
GGGATTGAATTTTCCGATCGAGAAAAAAGTATTGACTAAGGATGATATTATCGCCATTATTAAAACCCTGGTTCAATTAACCAATGGTAAAAGTGAAGTGGATGATATAGACCATTTAAGCAATCGCCGCGTACGTACAGTGGGTGAGCAATTATATGCTCAGTTTGGTGTTGGTTTGGCTCGTATGGCTCGTACCATCCGTGAAAGAATGAACGTACGTGACAATGAGGTATTTACTCCGGTTGATTTGATTAATGCCAGAACACTTTCTTCTGTTATTAATTCATTCTTTGGAACATCACAGCTTTCCCAATTCTTAGATCAAACCAATCCTTTAAGTGAGATAACGCATAAGCGTCGTATCTCCGCACTTGGACCCGGTGGTTTAAGTAGAGAGCGTGCAGGTTTTGAGGTTCGTGACGTTCACTATTCTCATTACGGCCGTTTGTGCACCATCGAAACTCCGGAAGGACCAAACATTGGTTTGATATCTACACTTTGTGTACATGCCAAGATTAATGAAATGGGCTTTATTGAAACTCCTTATCATAAGGTAACTGATGGTAGGGCTGATATGAAGAAAACTACTTTCTTAAGTGCTGAAGAAGAAGATACCGCTAAAATTGCCCAGGCAAATTTGGCAATGGATGAAAAAGGAAACTTTATTGATGATAAAATCAAGAGTCGTCAAACAGGCGATTTCCCGATTTTAGATAAAAACGAAGTTGAATATATGGACGTTGCACCTAACCAAATTGTTGGTTTAAGTGCTTCGTTGATTCCTTTCTTAGAGCATGATGATGCTAACCGTGCCTTGATGGGTTCAAATATGCAACGCCAGGCAGTACCGTTAATCCGTTTGGATCCACCAATTGTTGGAACCGGACTGGAAGGAAAAGCAGCTCGTGATGCAAGGATTCAATTACATGCTGAAGGAACGGGTGTGGTAGAATATGTTGATGCAAATGAAATTCATGTTCGTTACAACAGAAGCGAAATGCAGCAATTGGTAAGTTTTGAAGAAGATCTTAAAATTTATAAGATCACTAAATTTATCAGAACTAACCAGGAAACTTGTATCAATCTTCGTCCTGCAGTAATTAAAGGACAAAAAGTTACCGAAGGCGATTTCTTAACTGAAGGTTATGCAACCAAAGGTGGAGAAATAGCATTGGGTCGTAACTTAAAAGTGGCATTTATGCCATGGAAAGGTTACAACTTTGAGGATGCGATTGTAATTTCTGAGAAAGTTGTTAAAGAAGATTTATTTACGTCTATACATATCAGTGAGTTTGAAACTGAAGTTAGAGATACCAAATTAGGAGAAGAAGAATTGACACCGGATATTCCGAATGTTAGTGAAGAAGCTACCAAAGATTTAGATCAGAATGGTATCATCCGTATTGGTGCTCACATTAAAGAGGGCGATATCATTATTGGTAAAATCACTCCAAAAGGTGAAAGCGATCCTACACCGGAAGAGAAATTATTACGTGCCATTTTTGGTGATAAAGCAGGCGATGCAAAAGATGCATCCCTAAAAGCGCCAAGTGGAACTGAAGGTGTTGTTATCAACAAAAAATTATTCCAAAGAGCTAAGAAAGATAAGAACGCAAAAGTTAGAGAAAAAGCAAGTTTAGATAAGATTGAAAAAACTCATGAAAAGAATGAGGGTGACTTATTAGAAATGTTGGTTAACAAATTACAAACCTTATTGAAGGATAAAACTTCAACTGGGGTTAGTAATAATTTTGGCGAAATGCTGATTGGCAAAGGTGCTAAGTTTAACCAAAAAAATCTTTCTAATATCGATTACTTAAATGTTAATCCATTAGGATGGACAGGAGAAGCAAAAGTTGATGACTTTATCAATATTTTGTTACATAATTACAGCATTAAATTTAATGAAGAATTAGGACGATACAAAAGAGAGAAATTCAACATCAGCATTGGTGATGAATTACCTGCAGGTGTATTGAAATTGGCCAAAGTATATCTTGCTGTAAAACGTAAGTTGAAAGTGGGAGATAAAATGGCGGGTCGTCACGGTAACAAAGGTATTGTTGCTAAAATTGTAAGGGCAGAAGATATGCCTTTCCTTGAAGACGGAACACCGGTTGATATTGTATTAAATCCATTGGGTGTACCAAGTCGTATGAATCTTGGACAGATTTATGAAACCGTACTGGGTTGGGCTGGAGAAAAACTGGGTTGCAAATTTGCTACGCCTATTTTTGATGGTGCCAGTGTAGATGAAATTGCAGGATATATTGAAAAAGCAGGTTTACCAACTTTTGGACATACTTATTTGTATGATGGAGAAACCGGAGATCGTTTTGATCAGAAAGCTACGGTAGGTATTATCTATGTAATCAAACTACACCATATGGTGGATGATAAAATGCATGCTCGTTCTATTGGACCTTACAGTTTAATTACACAGCAACCATTGGGTGGTAAGGCTCAGTTTGGTGGACAGCGTTTTGGTGAGATGGAGGTTTGGGCATTGGAAGCATACGGAGCCAGTAACATTTTGCAGGAATTGTTAACGCTTAAATCGGATGATATCATCGGAAGGGCTAAAACGTATGAAGCAATTGTTAAGGGTGAAAATATTCCTAAGCCGGGAATTCCAGAATCATTCAATGTATTGGTTCATGAATTAAGAGGTTTGGGATTGGCTCTGAATTTTGAATAAAATTGTATTCAAATAATTTCAGCAATTTCCAACAGGGCAAACAATAAAAATTAACTACAAACAAGAAACAATTAATATGGCATTCAAAAAAGAAAATCGTCCAAGGCCAACATTTTCTCAAATCACTATTGGATTAGCTTCTCCAGACAGCATTTTGGAAAGAAGTTTTGGTGAAGTGTTGAAACCTGAGACCATTAACTATCGTACTTACAAACCTGAAAGAGATGGATTGTTTTGCGAAAGAATTTTTGGCCCGGTAAAAGATTACGAATGTGCTTGCGGAAAGTATAAGCGTATCCGTTATAAAGGTATTGTGTGCGACCGTTGTGGTGTGGAAGTTACAGAAAAGAAAGTACGTCGTGAAAGAATGGGGCATATCAAATTGGTGGTACCTGTGGTTCATATCTGGTACTTTAAATCATTGCCCAATAAAATTGGTTATTTATTGGGAATGAGTTCTAAAAAATTAGAAACCATTGTTTATTACGAACGTTTTGTTGTTATTCAGTCGGGCGTAAGAGCAGATAAAGGACAAAATTTTGGAGACTTATTAACTGAAGAAGAATACCTGGATATTTTGGATACTTTACCAAAAGACAACCAGTTTTTGCCAGATGAAGATCCCAATAAATTTATTGCAAAAATGGGTGCTGAAGCAGTACACGATTTATTGCAGCGTATTGATCTGGATCAATTAAGTTTTGATTTGCGTAACTCGGCGGCTACCGAAACATCTCAACAACGTAAAGCAGATGCTTTAAAAAGATTGAGTGTAGTAGAAAGTTTCCGTGATGCCAATACAAGAATTAACAACCGTCCGGAGTGGATGGTAATGCAATATATTCCGGTAATTCCACCAGAATTACGTCCATTGGTTCCATTGGATGGTGGTCGTTTTGCATCATCCGATTTAAATGATTTATACCGTCGGGTAATTATCCGTAATAACCGGTTAAAAAGGTTATTAGAAATTAAAGCGCCTGAAGTAATCCTACGTAATGAAAAAAGGATGTTACAGGAAGCCATCGATTCATTGTTTGATAACAGCCGTAAATCAAATGCTGTAAAAGCAGAAGGTGGTCGTGCTTTGAAATCATTGAGTGATGTATTAAAAGGTAAGCAAGGACGTTTCCGTCAGAACTTATTAGGAAAACGTGTTGACTATTCTGGTCGTTCTGTAATTGTAGTAGGACCTGAATTGAAAATGCATGAATGTGGTTTACCAAAAGATATGGCTGCAGAATTATTTAAGCCATTTATTATTCGCAAATTAATTGAAAGAGGTATCGTAAAAACAGTAAAATCTGCCCGTAAACTGGTTGATAAAAAAGAAGCTGTTATTTGGGATATTTTGGAGAATATTTTAAAAGGTCATCCGGTAATGCTTAACAGGGCACCAACCCTTCACCGTTTGTCAATCCAGGCTTTCCAGCCCAAATTGATTGAAGGTAAAGCGATACAGTTGCACCCGTTGGTAACTACGGCCTTTAATGCGGATTTTGATGGTGATCAGATGGCAGTTCACGTTCCTTTAAGTAATGCTGCTGTTTTGGAAGCCCAATTATTAATGCTTTCTTCTCATAACATTTTGAACCCTCAGAATGGTACACCAATCACCCTTCCTTCTCAGGACATGGTATTGGGATTGTATTATATTACCAAGGGTAAAAAAACCATGGGTGATGTAGTTGTAAAGGGAGAAGGAAAAGCATTTTATTCGGCTGAAGAAGTAATCATTGCTTACAATGAATTAAAAGTTGATTTACATGCACACATAAGAGTTAGAGCAAATTTCAGAAATGCAGATGGAACTTTAACTTATAAATTAATTGAAACAACAGTTGGTCGTGTGTTATTTAATCAGCATGTACCAAAAACGGTTGGTTATATTAATGCTTTATTAACCAAAAAATCTTTAAGAGAAATTATTGGTGATATCATTAAATGGACAAACGTTCCAACCACTGCAAAGTTTTTGGATGATATCAAAACCTTAGGATACCGTATGGCATTCCGTGGTGGATTATCATTTAATATAAATGATTTGATTATTCCGGATATCAAACAACAATTAATTGACAATGCAACTATTGAAGTTGATGAGGTTTGGGATAACTACAATATGGGTTTAATCACCAACAACGAGCGATACAACCAAACAGTTGATATCTGGAGTAGGGTGGATACAAGAATCACAGAAACTTTGATCAAAGAATTGGCAGCAGATAAACAAGGTTTCAACTCTGTTTATATGATGTTGGATTCAGGAGCTAGGGGTAGTAAACAGCAGATTAAGCAGCTTGCTGGTATCAGGGGATTGATGGCAAAGCCTCGTAAATCTGGTTCATCAGGATCTGAGATTATTGAGAATCCAATTCTTTCCAACTTTAAAGATGGCTTGAATGTATTGGAATACTTTATATCTACCCATGGTGCCCGTAAAGGTTTGGCCGATACGGCTTTGAAAACTGCGGATGCTGGTTACCTTACACGTCGTTTGGTGGATGTGGCGCAGGATGTAGTTATTAAAGATGAAGATTGTGGAACCCTTAGAGGTATTGCAACATCTGCATTAAAAGATAATGAAGATATTATTGAACCATTGAGCGACAGGATTGAAGGACGTATGTCTTTGCATGATGTTTTCCATCCTGTAACTGAAGCTTTATTAGTAAAAGCCGGCGAAGAAATTTCGCAGGATGATGCTCAAAATATTGAAGAAAGTGGTTTAGAAACAGTTGAAATTCGTTCGGTACTTACCTGCGAAAGCAAACGAGGTGTTTGTGTAAAATGTTATGGTAAAAACTTGGCTACCGGATACCTTACTCAAAAGGGTGATGCAGTAGGAATTATTGCAGCACAAAGTATTGGTGAGCCGGGTACACAGTTAACCTTACGTACTTTCCACGTGGGTGGTGTTGCAGGATCTGCTTCAGTTGAATCTACCATGCCAGCAAAGTTTGATGGTACTATTCAGTTTGACGGTTTGCGTACAGTTGCAACTGAAGATGCTGATGGTAAAAAAATCAATGTAGTTATCGGTCGTACAGGTGAGGTTAGAAATGTGGATGTTAAAAACGATCGTTTATTAAATACAAACAATATTCCTTACGGAGCTACATTGAATGTTAAGGATGGTCAAAAAGTAACTAAAGGTGATGTGATTTGTACCTGGGATCCTTATAACAATGTAATCGTTTCTGAAATTGTTGGTAAAATTAAATTTGAGGCTGTTATCGAAGGTGTAACCGTAAGGGAAGAAGCCGATGAACAAACAGGCCACAAAGAAAAAGTAGTAATTGAAACAAAAGATAAAACCAAATTGCCTTCAATTATTATCGAAGGTAAGGAGCACAAATCTTATAACCTTCCGGTAGGTTCTCATATTGTTGTTGAAGAAGGCGACGATGTAAGAAGTGGACAGGTATTGGTTAAAATTCCAAGAGTACTTAGTAAATTGAAGGATATTACGGGAGGTCTACCAAGAGTTACTGAATTGTTTGAAGCAAGAAATCCGGGTAACCCTGCAGTAGTTTGCGAAATTGATGGTGTGGTTGCTTTTGGAAATATCAAGCGTGGTAACAGAGAGATTATTGTGGAAGCGAAAGATGGTATTGTACGTAAATATTTAGTTCCATTAACTCGCCAGATTCTGGTACAGGATGGTGACTTTGTAAAAGCCGGCGCTGCATTAAGTGACGGACAAACTGCACCAGCAGATATACTTTCAATCAAAGGACCATTTGCAGTTCAAGAATATGTTGTAAATGAAATTCAGGAAGTTTATCGTTTACAGGGTGTAAGAATTAATGATAAACACGTAGAAGTAATCGTTCGTCAGATGATGCGTAAAGTAACCATCGAAGATGCTGGTGATACCATATTCTTAGAAGGAGATACTGAAGATAAGTTGGAATTTAATACCGAGAACGATAACATCTTTGATAAAAAAGTTGTTACAGAACATGGAGAAAGTACCAAACTTAAAACCGGTCAGATTGTAACGCTTCGTGATGTTAGAGAAGAAAATTCTATCCTGAGAAGGGCTGATAAAAAACTGGTTGAATACCGTGATGCACAACCTGCAACTTCTTCACCATTGTTGTTGGGTATTACTAAAGCATCGTTGGGTACGCAAAGTTGGATATCTGCTGCATCGTTCCAGGAAACTACAAAAGTGTTAAGCTCTGCAGCTATACAAGGTAAAACCGATTTCATGATGGGCTTGAAAGAGAACGTTATTACCGGTCACCCAATTCCTGCAGGTACAGGCTTACGTGAGTTTGAAAATATGATTGTAGGTAGTAAGGAAGAATACGAATTGCTGATGACTACAAAAGAAGCCATGGCATTTGATGAAGAAGAGTAAACACTAATTTAAAGGATTACACTGATTACACGAATTTGAATACAGGAGTAGGATTAATTTCTTACTCCTTTTTTTTAATATAATCGGTCACTGATTTTTTAGATTACACTGATTACACAAATTGAATACAGGAGTAGGATTAATTTCTTGCTCCTTTTTTTTAATATAATCGGTCACTGATTTTTTAGATTACACTGATTACACGAATTTGTTGGTAATGTACTGAAAAATAGTTGGTGGATTCTTTTGTGAAGAATTGCTTTATGGGCTTTGGTGCAAGTTTGCTGAAATTGATCAATAATGTTTTTTACTTGAAAATATGTAGCACCGATGGAAAAATTGCATCCATCGATTCTTCTGCACCACGGGTAGATCCGGGTAAAGCCAATACCAATGTCTTTCCAATCATGCCAGCCACCGATCTGGAAAACATGGCATGGGCGGTTCGGTTTTGTCCGTAATTGCGGATGGCTGCTGCAATGCCTTCAATTTCTATTTCCAATAAAGGTCTTACTGCTTCTGGTGTGATATCAAGTTTTGTTAATCCAGTTCCACCGCTTAAAATAATAATATCTGTATGGTCATTACAAAAGCTTTTTACTTTTTCCTGGATGCTGTTTTTTTCTACAGGGATGATAACATATTCTGAAATTTGTATGGCTTGCTTTTTCAATTTTTCCTGAATTATTTTTCCGGCAGTATCTTCTTTTTTACCACTCATAACTGCATCCGAGCAAACAATAACAACAGCCTGCAGATCGCTGCGGTGTGCAGTTGATTGGTCCGACTTGCCACCCTTCTTTTCTAATAACATAATGTTCTTAATTACGATTCTCTTATCAATCGGCTTCAGCATATCGTACATCGTTAAAGCCACTACAGATGCGGCATGCATGGCTTCAACTTCTACTCCGGTTTTGTAAATGGTACGCACTTCCAGCCGGATATATATTTCCAATCCGTTGATTTCATATCCAACAGATGTAAACTCAATGGGCAGTGGATGACAATCCGGAATCATATCGCTGGTGCGTTTTGCAGCAAACAGCCCGGCCGTTTTGGCCATTTCAAAAACATCACCCTTGGGTACTTTTTTATTTACAACAGCATCAATGGTTTCTTGTTTACTTACGCAAACGGTGGCCTGGGCTATCGCAATGCGGAGTGAGTTGCTTTTATGTGTAATGTCTACCATACTATATGTTTAAATTTTATCGCTATTATCCGACTAAGGTCATCAAATACCTACCTGTCCCGACCTCACCCCCAACCCCTCTCCAAAGGAGAGGGGGCTTAAAACCTGTGGCTGCAAAGGGTTTTATTAAACCAAAGAATTTTAAACCAAACAACAATGTAATTTTTATCTATAATTCTTTTAACTATTCTTCTTCCACTCATAATTCTCATCTTCAAAAATTTCCTTTCCCCAAACCGGCAATTCTTTTTTAATCCGTTCCACCAGTTCACTGCAACCGTCAATTGCATTGCGGCGATGTTTGGATGCCACAAATACAAACAAACAAATTTTACCTGCTGCTACTCTTCCCAAACTATGGTAAACTTTTACACAACTCAATTGAAACTGATTGTTGATACCGGCTATGAGTTGTTCTAAAACATCTGCCGCCATTGATTCGTAGCAACTGTAATCAATCGCTGCCACTTCTTTTTCATTGATGCAATCATTTCTCACCTGTCCGATAAACATGGAGTGAGCCCCAATATTAAAATCACTGTTTTGCTTTTCTATTGTTTCAGCAATCAGCATTGGAGAAATTTCCCCTTCAATAAAATAAATTTGTTTTTCTGAATCAGGCATTCGTTGCTGCTTTTTTGTTTTTAATAAATTCATTCATGCCTCCTTTTAATGTATAAAGGCTCGATGCTGTTTTATTTTGCAAAATGGATGCAGCTGCTTTGCTTCTGGTGCCGGTTTCACAAAACAGAATAATTTGTTTAGCATCTTTCAATTCATCCAACCGGGATTCCAGCTCATACATAGGTATGCTTAAGCATGGATACTCCTCCATTCTGGGTAATTCATAATCATCTCTTATATCCACCAGTAAAGTGTTTGCAGGAGCGGTTTTCATCAGGTCAATAAATTCTTTGGCATTTATTTCTTCAATCTTTTTACTGGTACAACTCAACTCATAAACCGTATTTAAAAATGCTGTTTCAGTTGCAGGACAAATAGCAACCGGATTTTTTTCTATCATCAATTCATAAAATGAATTATCAAGCGAATTGTAAGTAAGCATTTTATTTATCAGTGGCTCGCCAATGCCGGTAATTATTTTGATGGCTTCGTTGGCTTGCATGGTTCCAATGATGCCGGGCAAAACTCCCAACACACCGGCTTCGGAGCAATTGGGAATTTCATTTTCTTTTGGAGCTGTTGGAAAAACATCCCGGTAGTTGGTTGAACAAATTTTATTTTTTGTAAAATTAAAAACCGCCACTTGTCCTTCGTAACAATAAACCGATCCATAAACCAAGGGTTTGTTTAATAGCACACAGGCATCATTCAGCAAATATCTTGTTGAAAAATTATCTGATCCATCAATCAGCAGATCGAAGGAGGAAATTATTTCCAGTGCATTTTCTTTAGTGAGGGCAACATTAAAAATCTCAACATCGGTATCCAAAAACTGCTGACTTATTTTTTCTGCGGCTACAATTGCTTTTGATTTTCCAATGTCATTTTCATTATACAAAACCTGCCGGTGCAGGTTTGAAATCTCTACCGTATCAAAATCAACAATACCCAATGTGCCCACACCGGCTGCGGCCAGATACAGCAGGGCAGGGCATCCGAGCCCACCTGCGCCAATAACCAGCACACGGGCATCAAACAGTTTTTGTTGTTGCTCTTGCCCAAAATTTTTAAGCAATAGCTGCCGTTGATATTTACTGAATGTATCCATAATTATCCTCCCGAAAATGCTGGCAATAAGGCCACTTCACAATCATTGGTTAGTAATATATTTTCGTTTGCTATTTTTTTATCAACAGCAATTTTATAGGTCATGGTTCTTAAAATGGGCATTTCATTCTCCAGCATTATTTTCAATGCATCTGTTGATGTTACATTTTCAATTGTCCATTTATTGCTGCCTGCAATATCAGCAAGCTTTCCAAAAGCCAATACATTTATTTGCATACTGTTTTATTTATTGCCATTTCAAAATCTTGTTTTGTATTGATATTGCAAAACAAATTTTCCTGTTCAATTTCCCAACGGCTCATGTCAATCAATTGATGATTGAATTGTTGAATAATGGTTTTTATTTTTAATTCATTTTGATGAATGAGCAACTCCAGCATGTTCAGAATGCTTTTGTTATAAATCCCAAACAATGGATGCTGTTTACCATTTGCTGTTGCAATACAAATGTCTTTATCTGTTGCCTGTTGTATAATATATTCAATTGCAGCAGTTGAAATAAATGGCATGTCGCAACTCACAAAAAAATTCAAATCTGATTTAGAATATTTCAATGCAGTAAAAATTCCAGCAGCAGGCCCTGCATTTTTTATCAAGTCTTCTATTACTGTAAATCCAAATTTCTTGTACGCTTCATTATTTGAAACGATAACAACTTCATCCACACAAGGCAACAATTGTTCAACAATATTTAAAACCATTTCCTTTCCGTTAAGCAGCATCAAACCCTTATCCTGTCCCATTCTGGAGCATTTGCCACCTGCCAATACAAAACCTGTAATATGTTTTTTTGAATCAATCATTTTTTTGGTCTGAATACTTTTATTACCGCTTCATTGCATTCCAAAAATGGGCCTTCAATTAAATCAATACAATAAGGAATGGC